>USSR01000126.1 GCA_900557355.1 uncultured Bacteroides sp. | reverse complement strand
TCTGGTTCTGTATTCATAATTGTTAGGTACGAAAGATCGCTAGCTACTTACTTTTGACACATTCTCTGTAAATAGAGGCAAATCCTTTATAAAGACAATACCGATTCTACTTCTACGTCATCTCCAAACAATGATTTTCCATTCAGTTCTTTCAATTCGATGATGAAGTTTACATATATCTTTTTAGGCTTTAGTCTTTTCACCAATTCGCAAGCTGCTTTCATAGTGCCTCCTGTTGCCAGCAAATCATCATGTAGTAGAACTACGTCATTCTCGTCCAGTGCATCTTTGTGGATTTGCACCGTGTCTTTGCCGTACTCCTTATCGTAGCTTTCTTCAATCGTTTCTGCTGGGAGTTTGCCCGGCTTGCGGATTGGAATAAAACCGGCGTTTAGACGGGTTGCCAGAATCGGTCCCATAATGAAGCCTCTTGATTCTATACCCACCACCTTGGTGATTCCTTTATCCTTATACATATCGAACATGATATTGGATAATTCCTGCAAGCACCATGGATCTTTGAATAGAGTAGTGACGTCGTAGAACAGAATTCCGGGAATCGGAAAATCGGGTACTTCCCGAATGCTTTTGATTAGTGTTTCTTTGCTCATAATCATTGAATTATATCGTTTCTTTAAATGCTTTGTTTCACGTGAAACGTTGCCGCTTATCGTCCCGAAAGCACCAGCAGCACGTTGATGTCGCTAGGAGAGACTCCCGGAATTCTGCTCGCTTGCGCGATTGTTTCCGGATTTATCTTTGCCAGCTTTTGCCGAGCTTCGGTGGAAAGGGATTGAATGGTGGAATAGTCAAATTTTCCTTTAATCTTAATACTCTCCAATCGTGCTAGTTTTTCAGCTATCATTCTCTCTCTATCAATATATCCTTGATACTTGATTAGGATTTCGGCAGCTTCGAGAATCTCTTCTTTCCGGTCTTGATCCGAACTCGTCGCTTTTTCCAGTTCGCGTTGAAACGCCGGAACATATTCTGCTATATTTTCTATTGTCACTTGCGGGCGGTTCAGAATCTCTATCAACTTACAACCTTGACGTAGGGGCGTTGTCCCTATCTTTTCGAGAGCATTGTTGATTAGTGCCGGTTTCATCGAATAGTTGCGCGCGAAAGAAATGATTTGTTCCACGGCTTCTTTCTTGCCTCTTACTAACTGATATCGATCTTCTTTTGCCAACCCAAGCTTAAATGCTTTCTCTGTTAAGCGCATATCGGCATCATCCATGCGAAGCAGAATGCGGTATTCCGCACGCGAGGTAAACATACGGTAAGGTTCATCCACACCTTTGGTAACCAAATCGTCGATTAATACGCCAATATATGCTTCATCGCGAGCCAAAGTAAATGCTTCTCCGCCGTGGCAGTTAATGTGTGCATTGATACCGGCTATCAATCCTTGTCCTCCTGCTTCCTCGTATCCGGTGGTTCCGTTTACTTGTCCGGCAAAGAACAAATTTTTGATAATCTTCGATTCCAACGTATGTTTTAATTGAGTCGGATCGAAATAGTCATATTCGATAGCGTATCCCGGGCGGTAGATAACCAGATCTTTGAAAGCCGGGATTTGTTTTAATGCTGCAATTTGTATTTCCATCGGAAGCGAAGAAGAGAATCCGTTAAGATATAACTCTTGTGTCGTTTCTCCTTCCGGTTCGAGAAATAACTGGTGCTGATCTTTATCCGGGAAAGTGACAATCTTGGTTTCGATGCTCGGACAATAGCGTGGCCCGATACTTTGAATCTGTCCGTTGAACAGGGGAGAATCCGGCAAACCTTCACGCAGAATCCGGTGTACTTCTTCATTAGTGTAGCATGTCCAGCATTGAAGTTGCTTTAAGTGGTGCGTGCTAGTATTCATGAATGAGAACTTGTGGAAGTCCGATTCGCCGTCTTGTGTTTCCATCTGGTCAAAATGAACACTACGTGCGTCAATTCGTACCGGAGTACCGGTTTTCATTCTTCCGTAGGTGATACCGTGGCGGGCGATGGATTCGGTCAACTGATAGGAAGCCAGTTCGGCCATTCTTCCTCCCGGTAATTTATGACGTCCTACATGCATCAGTCCGTTGAGGAAAGTTCCTGCGGTGAGCACAATGCATTTCGCTTTGAAGGTGACGCCCCATGCGGTGACCAATCCAGTGACCTCACCGTTTTCTACGAGCAGTTCACATACGGTATCTTGCCAGATATGAAGGTTGGGTGTATTTTCCAGTTTCTCTCGCCAGGACCAAATGAACTTAGCCCGGTCGCATTGGGCGCGGGGGCTCCACATGGCTGGACCTTTCGAGCGGTTTAGAATTCGGAATTGAATGGCAGTCTCATCTGTCACTAATCCCATCTGTCCACCCAATGCATCTATTTCACGTACAATTTGTCCTTTGGCGATTCCTCCTACAGCCGGATTGCAACTCATCTGTCCAATCTTGTTCATGTCCATAGTGATGAGACAAGTTTTGGAACCTAAATTAGCAGCGGCTGCCGCTGCTTCACAACCAGCATGTCCGGCACCAATTACAATTACGTCGTACTTAAAATCCATTCCTATCTTATTTATTATCAAACGCTGCAAAGTTACAGAAAAGTTGTGAGACTTGTATCTTCAAGCTGTTTTTGCTTCTGAAAATCCGAGGAGGAATCCGGCTTAACTGAAAAAAACGCCGTAATTTCGGATTAGAAATATGCAGATTGTTCGAAAATAGACCGCTTATTGGCTTTTGTGATTGTATATTTTGGGATGGAATGGCAATAGTTTGTCTTTTCAATCCCTTGTTTTGCTTTCTTTTTGTTAGTTGTGTGCTTGCTCAATTATGAGTGCAACTAGAGAGTAAAAGGAAAGATTTGTTGAAAATACGGATTGCTGTGGGAATAAACTTGAGGTTTACACTCAAAATCTACCCTACGTCTTGACATAAGTCAAAAAAACAAGCCAGAATGTGTTTTTTTTGTATAGTGGCTTTTGTTGTTTTCGCAAACAGCTATACCTTTGCAGCGTAGTTGTGAAACTACTTATATTTTTAGGTATTAGAAAAAGGTAATAATTAAAAGGTATTGGTTTATAAAATTAAGGTATTAGATTTTAAGATTAGTTTTTAGGAAAAAGATTGTTTTGATTAGGTATTAGGAAAAAGACGTTTTCAGGTAACGAGTAAATGAAAGATGAAGAAAAAGAAGAATCCCATTTATGGGGATTCTTTAAATGTGGAGCGGAATGATTCGCTCTTTTTTTGTACCCTTTCGTTTTCAACTATTATTTTCTTTTGCTTCTCATTTGAACTGTAAGGTAAGCTCGTTTAAGTTTCTTTTTGGTCAATTTGCTATTTGCTTGGATTCAATTAGTTTCAACCTTATTTGAAACACTTTGTTTCAAGGCTTGAAACGATTCGTTTCTCGGTGTGAAACAAAGTGTTTCACACCGAGAAACAGAGTGTTTCAAAGCATGAAACAGATCGTCGTCTTGTGGGATACGAACTGCCGTCCTATAGCTTACGATTGTTTTGTCAGCATTTGTCTTGTCTGACTCATATTTGAAATCAAAAAATAAAGTCTGGTGGCTATCATAGGACAAGATTCCCGGTAAAATTGAAGGGAAAAAGCAAGAAATCAGAGCGATAAATGGTGGTGATAGATGATAGATAAGGTGATAGGTTACCGGCAATCTATCACCATGCTTGAAAGTACTATGAATAAACTGTTTCAAGAAGTCTGGTGATAGATGAAAGATGAAAGTGAAAAAATCTCTATGTATGAGAAAGAACTTTTTTATTTTCTATTTTGTAAGCCGGCAAAGTCTGCGTTTTTGAAAAAAAACAATATATTTGCAATCGTAAATATCGCAAAAGTAAGTAGTTACGGCGATTTTAATGAATTCTGTTTCCTTTTTTCGCAGGTAATGTGACAGTATGAACGATAAAATTGACACCATAGTAGCGGGAGTAAACCGGAAGGATGAAAAGATGTGGGGCGATTTCTACGATCGTTTTTATACTGCCTTATGTGTTTATGTATCAAAGATATTGCCGGTCCCCGATGCGGTAGAAGATTTGGTGCAAGACGTTTTTATTTCTGTATGGGAAGGGAAGCGTACCTTTTCCGATATAAAAGAGCTTACCAATTATCTTTATCGTGCTTGCTATAATAATACCTTATTATATATACGCAATAATCAAATTCATGATACCATATTGAATTCTTTAGCCGAAGAAGAAAGCGTGGAGGACGAAGATATGATTTATGCATTGACGGTGAAAGAAGAAATTATCCGGCAACTCTATTGCTATATCGAAGAACTTCCGTCCGAGCAACGCCGGATTATCTTAATGAGAATCGAAGGACATACATGGGAAGAGATAGCGGAACGTTTAGAAATAAGTATCAATACTGTTAAAACTCAAAAGACACGCAGCTATAAATTCCTTCGTGAGAGGCTGGGCGACTCTGTTCATTCTATTATTCTTTGTTTATTTCTCTAAAAAGATAAAAAAGTCAATTTGATACATCTTCATCTTTTTATTGATTACTTAAGATTTGTTTTCTTTGTTAAAAGCGAACGGATTCCTTTTATATTGTGACATAATGTTATATTCTTACTCTTAAAATCCTCTTCTTTATAATCTTATCTCAAAAAAATATCATCTTTTTGTCACCCTTTTCTGTGAGTTATGTATATCTATAATAAAGCAAATTAAACAGTTGTTTAATTTAAAAAGGAGAAATAAGATGAAGAAGTTCGAAAATGTATATCAAGATGCCGCTTTAATGAAGAAAGCTCTTTTAGGAGAAGCTAATGAATCGGAACAGCAAGAGCTTGAAAAGCGATTGGCGGAATGTCCGGACTTGCAAAAAGTGTATGAGCAATTGCAGAATGGTGAGACATTAAGAGTTGCATTTGGAGAATATAAAAATTATTCATCAAAGAAAGCCTATGAATCTTTCCTTCAGAAAATCGGACAAACGGAACCGGAGGTAATAAAGAAGCCTCGTACTTTCCGGGTTTGGTGGTCTGTTGCAGCAGCTGTTGTTTTTTTAGTAATCGGTTTATCTTTCTATATGTCGAATTATGGTTCGATTGAAGAGGAAAGCAGACCATTGATTCAGCCGGGAGTTCAACAGGCACAATTGACTTTACCCGATGGCAGCATTATTGATGTGCATAAGAAAGAAGTTAACGTAATAGTAGACGGCGTCCAGGTAAAATATAAGGAAGGAGTGCTGTCATATGAACCAACCGTCACAACACAACACGAAGAGAAAAACGTCGAAGAGAAGCCGGTTAAGTCAAATGAACTTATTATACCACGTGGAGGGGAAAATACTGTAATCCTCGCTGATGGAACGACAGTTCATTTGAATGCTGGTTCTAAGTTGACTTATCCGGTACGTTTTGCGGGTAAACGCAGGGTTGTAGCTCTGGAGGGTGAGGCTTATTTTGAAGTTGTGCAGGATGAATCTCATCCATTTGTGGTACAAACTCATCTTGGTGAAGTGATGGTGCTTGGTACGGCGTTTAATGTGAATGCTTATACTAATGCTTCCGTTTGTTACACTACATTGGTGCGCGGAAAAGTACAATTCTCTGCACCGAATGTCGGAACGGTAACTCTTCAGCCGGGCGAACAAGCAGTAGTCTCTGCCAATGGCACAGAGAAACGTACCGTTGATCTGGACGAATATATCGGTTGGGTAAACGGTGTGTACAACTTTAAAAACCGCTCTTTAGGGGAGATTATGGAGACATTCGAACGCTGGTATGATATACAGGTTTATTATGAAACGCCGGATCTACGCGATATAACTTACAGTGGTAGTTTGAAACGTTATGGAGCAGTCAATTCTTTCTTGGATGCTTTGGAACTGACAGGCGATCTGACTTATAAAATCAGTGGCCGGAAAGTGTTGATATACGATGGAATGAAAGAGTAAGAATAAATAGAATATTAGGTAAAGTTTAATCATTAATTTATGAGAGAAAAACGATGGCTACTATGTTTTTTAGTGGCAGTGTGTTGCACATTTAGCACATGGGCTCTACCGTCACAGGATAAGACGGTAACTTTGAATCTGCATAATGTCTCTATCGAGACAGTTTTGGATGCAGTGAAGAAACAAACAGGAGTGAATATGTTGTATAATTCACAAATGTTTAAAGGAGTTCCTCCCGTATCAATTAATGCAAAAAATGAGAAATGGGAAGTCGCTCTAAAGTTGATTTTAAATCCCCAGGGATTTGATTATGTGGTGAAAGATGGTATTGTTGTTGTTCGTAAATTGCAGACCGAGAAGCGTGATAATCGTATCCATGGTACGGTTGTTGATTCGAATAAGGAACCGATACCAGGAGCTAGCGTCATCGTAAAAGGTACTCGTACGGGTACTTCTACCAATATCGAAGGTGAGTTTACGTTGGATGTGAAAAGTGACAAAGTGACTTTGGAAATCTCTTTTATTGGTATGAAAAAGCAGACTCTTCAAGTGGATGCTACTCGTCGGAAAAGTCTTGAAATTACTTTGGTTGATGACGTAAAAACACTGGAAGATGTGGTTGTGACAGGATATAGTAATGTTCGTAAAACTAGCTTTACTGGTAGTTCTACGCAGATTACAGGCGATGATTTACGGAAGGTACGGCAAACTAATGTAATTGATGCTATGCAGTCTTTTGATCCTTCTTTCCGTCTTATGACAAATACGCAATTTGGTTCAGATCCAAATGCATTACCAGAGATGTATATTCGTGGACGTTCAGGAGTTGGAGTGAGGGATTTGGATAAAGATCAACTTTCTAAATCAAATTTAGAGAATAATCCTAACTTGCCTACTTTCATTATGGATGGCTTTGAAGTGAGTATAGAGAAGGTGTATGATCTTGATCCTACCCGAATTGAAAGTATGACAATTTTGAAGGATGCTGCTGCAACTGCAATTTATGGTTCACGTGCAGCAAATGGGGTTGTTGTCATTACTACAGTGGCTCCTAAACCGGGTGAGGTACGTGTGTCGTATAATTTTACAGGGACTTTGGAAATGCCTGACTTGAGAGATTATAATTTGGCTAACGCATCCGAGAAGTTGGAAATAGAGAGACTTGCCGGGTTGTTTGATGTATCGGCAGGAGATAATATGGGAAATATCATAAATTCATATAGTAAAAAATATGCGCAGATACGAAAAGGAGTGGATACAAATTGGTTAGTATTGCCATTAAGAAATTCTTTTGATCATAAACATAGTGTGTACGTAGAAGGAGGAACACAAAACCTAAGGTATGGTGTGGATGCTTCTTATAATGGAACAAAAGGGGTTATGAAAGGATCCTCTCGCGATCGTTATAGTGTCGGTTTCTCTTTGGATTATAGAATGAAAAGCCTTCAAGTAAAAAATACAGTGTCTTTTACTCATACGAAATCAACTGAATCACCCTATGGCTCATTCAGTGATTACACGAGCATGCAACCTTATGATACTCCTTATGAAGATGGAATATTAGTAGAACAACTAGCCTTCTCGAAAACGGATAGGAATAGTGCAGCAAATAATCCTTTATACGAGGCAACTTTGGCGAATTATGATTGGAATGCATATGATGAGATTACAAATAATTTAAGTTTAAATTGGTACTTGACTGACCATTGGACTGTAAGAGGCCAATTTAGTGTGACTAGAAAGTATGCTAATAGTGAGAAATTTATAGATCCGTTATCGTCTAAAACTAGTGTGCTGGGGGAATCTTCAAGTGGAAATGAAGATAAGGTAGGGGACCTATATACAACTAATGGGAATAATTTAGACTGGAATGCAAATGCTTTTTTGTATTATACACGTACATTTGAGAAAAAACATAATTTAAATGTATCTATAGGATGGGAAGCCTCGGCAGGTTCGCAGGATAATACGAGTGCCCATTATCGTGGATTTTCATCAGGACAATTTCACTCTTTAAATTATGCTTCAGAAATCTATAAAAAACCAACACGTACAGAAGGAACTTCTCGCATGGTGAGTGTATTGGCTACAGCTAACTATACATGGAATGATATTTACTTAGCGGATGTTTCGGTACGTTTTGATGGTTCTTCTGCATTTGGTTCTAATCAAAGGTGGGCACCCTTTTTCTCAGGAGGTTTGGGAGTAAACTTGCATAATTATGATTTTTTAAAAGGAAATAACTGGGTGAATAAATTGAAAGTACGTGGTTCTTACGGACGTACGGGAAAAGTAAATTTCCCTTCCTATGCAGCAACTACAATGTATGAAACTCTTTTCGATGAATGGTATGCAACTGGTTACGGAGCTGTATTAAAAGCTTTGGGTAACAAGGATTTAACATGGGAAAAAACAGACAAGTTTAATATTGGTGTAGAAACGCAGTTCTTTGACAGGCGTTTAACAGTAGAAGCTGACTATTATTATGAGAAAACGATAGATTTAGTTAATGATGTCAGTCTTTCTAATACTTCAGGTTTTTCTACCTATAAAAGTAATATGGGTGAAGTTATGAATAAGGGGTTTGAGTTGACTGTACGTACTGATGTGTATCGGAATCGTGATTGGATAGTAGCTTTGTGGGGAAATATGGCACACAATACCAATAAAATATTGAAAATATCTGATTCACAGAAAGCATATAATCAACGTGTAGCTGAATTTTATAAAAAGGAGCAGGATGCACAGAATATAAATTATTCATTGAAAGATGCTAATTATTCTGTGCCCATTGCACAATATGAAGAGGGGCAATCATTGACATCCATTTGGGCAGTTAAATCATTAGGTATCGACCCAACTACTGGTAAAGAGATCTATTTGAATAGAGATGGTACAGTGTCCGATAAATGGGATGCTACGCAAGAAGTTGTTGTGGGTAATACAGAACCGAAATTTAATGGAGCATTTGGTGTAAATCTTACTTATAGAGAATGGAGTCTGTTTGCTTCTTTCTTATATGAATGGGGAGGGCAAGAGTACAATCAGACTTTGGTAGATCGAGTGGAGAATGCAGCGATAGAGCGAGGAAATGTGGATTTACGAGTATTGACAGATCGCTGGCAAAAACCTGGTGATGTTGCCCAGTTTAAAAATATTAAGGATAGTAAATTGACTACTTTGCCTACATCACGTTTTGTACAGGATAAATCTTATATCCGTTTGAGTGCATTGACATTGAGTTATGATTTCAAACGTGAATGGATAAGGAAGTATTTAGGTATGAATATGCTTCGTCTTGAGGCCAGTTCAAGTGACTTTATAAATTGGAACTCCATCCGTCAAGAGCGTGGATTAAGTTATCCAAAATCATGGAAAGTGAATTTTTCAATTAAAGCACAATTTTAAGACTTACTATAATGAAAAAAATATATAGAACAATCATATCATTAGCCTGCTTGGCACTAACGTTTTCATCCTGCCAAGACTGGCTTGATTTATATCCTTCTGATGAAATCAAGGAAGAATATCTTTTTTCTTCAGGTGATGGATTCCGGACAGCATTGAATGGTATTTATCGTAAATTATCAACATTTGATTTGTATGGAAGTAATTTGACGTGGGGGATTGTAGATGCTTGGGGACAAGTGTATGATAAGAATAGAGCTCCAACGAGTGGTAGTGGACAGGCAATGAGTAAAATCTGTAATTTTAATTATAAGCATTCAGAGTTGACACCAACAACAGATGCTATGTGGAATGCAGCTTGGAATATTATTGCCAACTGTAATAACTTGATACAGCAGGCAGAGGTTGCTGATCCTGCATTATTTTATGATCACGATACTGAACGCCGTATGATTTTGGGAGAAGCAATAGGGTTACGTGCATATATGCATTTTGATTTACTTCGTATGTATGCTCCTGCTCCTGCTGCGAATCCTAATACACGTACTTTTATTCCGTATGTAGACAAATATCCTAGTTATGTAAATGATAAACAAACGGTTAGCTATTGTCTGGAACATGCTATTGCTGATCTAAAAGAATCACAACGTATTTTATTTGATATAGATACAGAGAGTACAAATTTTAATCCTGATAGGCGCTTTGTGCAAAAAGTGGCTGGTGAAGGTGCTTTTGCTGCGTTAAGAGGGTACCGCTTGAATTACTATGCTGTAACAGCCATATTAGCAAGAGTATATTTATATGCAGGAATGAACGACGAAGCATATGCGGAAGCGAAGAAGTTGATAGATGAAGAGGAGAAAACAAAATATTTTGCAGCCGACGAATCTTATTATGCTTCTGATAACTTTAAGAACGGTAATATGAAGATGTATGATAATATAATTTTTGCATTGTATTCTCCTACAGAATTAGTAGACTGGGATAGTGAGATTAATCATCTGACTGATGGTAAATCAGAATCTGATCAGAACTATTTGTCTTGGAGTAGTAAAATGCTTGATGCTGTATATGGTATAGAGAAAGAGAATGATTTTCGCTTTAAGTATCAGTTGGAATCAAAATACTATGGATATAATAACCGTACATTGAAATATTATAAACAAGTGGAAAGTACAGAATACGGTAAGGCAAATAATCAGATTATTCCGATGATTCGCATGTCTGAAGTATATTATATTGCGGCTGAAGCGATTTATACAGAAGGTGATTTGCTTAAAATAGCTGAAGCAAAAAGTTACTTAGAAAAAGTGAAAAAAGGACGCGGTATTAAGACTGTAGATTATTCATCTGTTTCTTCTAAGAATGATTTTGTAAATATGATTGTAAATGATGCACGTCGGGAGTTTTTTGGAGAGGGACAAACATTATACATGTTTAAACGTCTAAATAAAGTTTTGACTTGTGATAGTGGTGAAATTCCAATGACGGAAGAATATGTCGTATTACCGTTACCTGATTCGGAAAGTAATATCAAATAACTAAACTTGGAGTAAGAAAATGAATATCAAGAATTTTATAATTCCTGCTATAGCATGCTTTTGCTGCTCTAGCTTTTTTATCTCTTGTGAAGAGAAAGGTTTGATGGTCAATGATAATGACGTCTCGTATATTATCTTTGCCAAAGATATGACTAAAGACACTACAACTGTTTCATTTAAGGTTTATAATGAGGGCGAAGTTCCGGAGATTCCATTAGAGGTTTCAGTATATGGTAAAGTGCAGGATAAAGATCTGAAGTTTTCTGTAAGTGTAGATGAAGATCGTACAACTTTACCTGCCAATTTATATGAATTACCAACAGAGTGTCTGATTGAAAAAGGTCAGCTGACGGGAAGTGTTTGTATAAAATTGAAGAATTCAGAAATATTGAGTACTAATACATTGATTTTAGCATTAAAAATAGATGAGAAGGAAGAAGTAAGAGAGGGAGCAAGACAATACTCAAGAGCAATTGTTACTGTAACAGATCGTTTATTTAAACCCAGTTGGTGGTCGGTAGCTGATACAGGTGGTGCTGATACTCCTCTCAATTCGGTTGAAGAATATTATTTAGGGATATATTTAGAAGATAAATATAAAATGTTTTTGGATGAGTTGAAAAAGGATGATATGGTATTTGATGGCAAGAACAAACAAGTACTACGTAAATATGCATTGAAGTTGAAAAATACTTTGAAAGATATTAATGCGGAAAGAGCAGCACAAGGTTTGGGGCCATTGGTTGATGAGAAAACACAATTAGAGATTACAGTTCCTGTTGCAGGGTAATAGAAAGGAAGTTAGTTTATGAATAAATCGTTTGTATATATAATCATAGCAATCTTATGTGTAGCTATGTCAGCTTGTCTGGATGATGACAACAATTATAATTATGATAAGTTAAATGAGCTTCAAGGAGGATATCAATCTATTGGAGGACTTAAAGATGATTATAGCATTGCTGTAGATGAAAAGTTAACTTTAACACCGACTTTTAAGTTTACAATTGATAGTATTGCACCGGATGTGAGTTATGAGTGGTATTTGGATGGCCAATTGTTAGCGGATGAACAAGGCCCATCCTATACTTTTTCTTCTTCTAAAAGTGGTACTGCTCGAATTACTTTTGCTGTGATAGATAATAAGTCGGGGGTAAAGTTTGCGAGATCAACAACTGTTAAGATTCGGACAGAGTTTCAACGGGGATGGGCTATTCTTTCTAGAGGAAATGATAACAGGTCTATTTTGAACTTTATTATTCCTTCCACTGTAACCTATTTTACAACTATAGATGGGAATGAGGAAGCACGTGATTCATTAGTGTATCATAGAGTGAAGATGGATGTAACTCCTAATTTAGGAATGAATCCTATTGGAATAATGGAAAATCTGGGTAATATGGATTACTATAGTTCATTGGGTCTTGAAGTATATGATGAACTGCTTGTAAAGCAAGATAAATGGGCTGAATTGAATGGTAATACTTTGGAACATGAATTGTATACTTTTGAAGAGTTCAATAATGATTTACCTGATAATTTTTCTCCCGTAGAAGCTGCTATGACATATTCGGCAAAATTACTTCGTAATGAGAATGGGCATATTTTCTTAAATAATAAAATCGATGCGGGTGACTTTCATGCGGGATTTTATACATCTGTTCCGTTAAATAATGGAATGAAGTTTCGTAGACTGTTTCAGAGTCTTAAAATTAATGACCTTTATTGTTCCGTTATTCCAGCACTGAAGGAAGATAATACATTAGTTGGAATTTATGACGGTGGTATTACTGTTAGTGATTATAGTACAACCATCAGTGAGAATTCTACTAAACTGACTGGAAATGTTTATGAAATTACAGAAATGAATGATCAGAAGCATTTTCAAAAAATGTCTCAAGAAGTTGTGGATATGATTCCTGCTGCTAGTGCAAGGAAAAATGATTATGATGTTTCGGCAGCTGTTCCTGCTTGGGTCGCTCTGATGAAAGAACCCGGTAGTAATTCGTATGGATTGAGATATTTCGCATTGGAAGGAAAAGATGGAGGAGGTGTTGCAACTATTTCAGAGACTGAACC
>USSR01000125.1 GCA_900557355.1 uncultured Bacteroides sp. | reverse complement strand
TCGGAATACAAAGAAGGGAAAAAATGATTAATGATAAGCATTTAAACAGAAAGTCCGGGCTTAAAAAAGTCCGGACTTTCCTTTTTGAGAGAATCTTATCCTGAATCTAATACCTACTTATTAAAACCATCTCGGGTCTCCCGCTACTCCGGTTCCTGCAAATCCAGCACCTTGTTTGATGTGGAAATCGCCATTGGCAGGATCTACAAACAAGCCATAGATATCCAGGTTTACAACCGTAATATCATCCAGCGGACGAGAATCTTCTATTAAATCATTTGTCTTGTAAGAACCACCATAGGAAATAGTAACATTGCTATAGTTACCATTCGTAGAGTGCAGCTTCTGACCACCATTAGGACCGGCAAAAATACAGTTTTCAATAGTCACAGTCGGTTTGGAGTTGTTGTCAAGTAACCAAAGGTGAGTCATCTTCTCTGCAATATTTACCAAAGTCACATTCTTGAATTTGATATCAGTCTTCACACGTATATCGGCAATACGGGTGTTGAATTCAGTCAATGTACTATTCGTAACATTGATAGCAGGAATTGTACAGCCTGAACCTACATTGAGGAAACTCCAACCACCAGTGTTCGATACCCAACAGTTATTGAAGTTGACACTATTACCTTCTGCACCACTATGGAGACGGACAGCAGAATTAACTTGTTTCACTTCACAGCCTTCAAAAGTAATATCGTGGAACTTCTGCGCACCTACTTGGAACATAAATCCACCATCGGAGTTCATGCTGAGGTATTCAAAATTAACATCATTCACTTCGCTTTCGATAGCAAAATAAACTTTATTCAATTGAGACAACTTACCATTTGCATTTTCCGAACCAACAAAACTAATATCCTGTATACCTGTTGGAATTGTAATGGTTCCCTCCATATTAAATTCCATACCAGAGGCAAAATTCACAGTAACTTTTTTAGTCCCTTCAGCAGCATGTCCTGCCAAAGCCGTTGATATATCCTCAGCAGTAATGCCAGGAATATTAATATTAAAAATAAGACTGCCGGACGAACCTGAAGTTTTCGTATTCAGTGTTCCACGCAATACTTCATTGTAGAAAATCTGAGCAATATAAGGTACTCCCATATCCAGGCCTTCAAATGTTGCAGCAGCATTCTGTATCTCAGCAGTAGTCAGCACACGGTTTTCAACTACTGTACTATCTTCATTCATCAATACAAGATTCGTAACCCGATCTGTCTCTTCCCAAAGGAAAGTCAGGCTATTAACTGTAGGTCTGTAACTCCTGAATATTTGTTCCGCCGGAGTGATAAAGGTAAATGAGCTCAACTTTGACTTTAATGATGCATCTGCATTCTCAGCATGCATACGTACCCAATAATTGGTAGTACCATCAAGCCCTTCAAACCAAGTACGGTATTCTACTTTCATCGCTGTATTTGAATCTGCAAACGGAGTCAGAGTATCAGCCAGAATAACAACAGATTTGTCAATCGTTGCAAAGTCGGCATCTTTACTGAATTCAAATACATAGTTAGCAGCGTCAACTACTTTAGTGTGTTTAATCTGAATGGAAGTAGGCTTCAACGTACTTGCCTCGAAAATCAAAGGCTTAAACAAACGGTTCTCACCGGTGGCCACTTCCCAATCGTTTACGTCACGGTCGCACGAAGAAAAGAGTGCGGCTGTCATGACAAGGGATGCGAATATGCTTTTAAGTTTCATAATCTTCATTTTTTAATTCTGTTGTCCGTTTATTAATAACCATAGGAATTTACCAAAAAACCCTTGGACTGATAAATATCCGTATCATAGATAGCATAAGGATGACGATAGTTACAAGTTCCGTTGCCAATAGGATATTGTTTCAACATATCACCAATCTCACCACCATTCTTCAGTTTTCCCAGTAATGCACTATAGTCGTAAGATGCATTGATACCGGTAGCCATTACCAGAATCTTGGCAAGTTCGTCACGATAAGTAGTGCCTGACCCGGTTTCAGGTTTTGCATAAGTTTTCGGAAACCAGTCAATCTTTTCATAGCCTGCAGGAGCCGTACCCAGTTCCTGATAATAATTGGGTGATGAATAATCTACATACAGTTTATCATCTGTCCGCATCTTATAGTACAATACAGTCGGGAAATCCGAAGGCTGATAAGTCTTATCAAAGATGGTCACCGGATGTTGGTTATCAAGCATCAGGCAAAGGCTTTCTTTCATAGCTTCAATCTTACTATCCAACAGCCCCCAACGAATCAGGTCCATTTTACGAACACCTTCACCACCAAATTCCCAGGCACGTTCATTCACAATAGCATTGAAGAAGTCAGAATCATACTTCGCAATTTCAGAAGAACCGGATCCAAATGCACGTTCACGTACTTTTTCCAGAGCTTGACGGGCTGTCATACCTGCCGTTGTATTCTGATGATCCGGTCCGTAAAGCTCATTCATAGCCTCAGCAAACATCAGATAAATATCAGAATAACGCATTACAATCCAGTTGATACCGGTAGCCACACGGCCGGCAGCAGCCAGGTGAAGGGCACGATAGGTTTCACTGGTCCAGTACATACGCCATTTAGCATAGTGTACATTCGTAGCATTCAGACTCAAATCCTCATAATTCTCTTTACGCCAGCGACCGAAAGTCAATGTAACGTCACGGCGCTTATCCGTCTTACCAAAAGAATAGAAGTAATAAATTGTAGAAGTAACATAGCTACTACCCATACCTTGCTGTCCGTACATAGAGCCTTGTTGAACTTCCCAACCCATCAGAGTGCCCACGTCACCGGTATTACCTACACCTAAACCAACTTCATAAAGATTTTCATTATAAGGATTCTGATCCAGATGATTTACCGTTTTCCAGATATTCTCAAAGTCAGGATCCAATTGATGCGGATTCTCAGGATCACCCAGAATTTCAGCACATTGTTTAGCTGCTATTTCATAGTACTCTTTATAGTTCTTCACACGACCTACATAATATCCATTCATTTCAGGGATGGTAGGATGCTTCTCCAGCTGCATATCAGGGAATTGATTACCATCACGCAACGACCATCCACCTGCGAATAAGGCCACACGTGCCAACAGGCCTTTAGCAAAACCTTTGCTGATACGTTCAGCAGTAGAAGCTTTACCACTACCTAACCAAGGCAGGTATTCGATGGCTTCCTGCAAGTTCTTCACAAGGTCGGCATATACAGTATCACGGTCGATCTTACCGATATATACATTGGAAAGGTCAGAATTGGAAGTTGTTTTCTTATAAGGAATATCTCCATAGATACGCACCAATTCAAAATAAGCCAATGCTCTCAGAGCCAAAGCTTCACCTAATAACGGCTTACCGACAGTCGGATTTGTCTTCAGCAATTCACCTCCACGCATTCCTTCTACGGCAGCAGAAGCAAGTTCTGCAAAACGGAAGATATTGTTCCAACGAGTGGTAGAGTTGCCGGAATTACCATAATAGTGGTTCTGACCATAGTCGCTATTTACTTCTTTATAGTTAGTCAGATAAAGGTTACAATTTTCCGTATCACTGATATTCTGCCAGTTCACAAATATTTTCTGTCCGTAAACATACGTATCGGACATGGTAGCATAAACTCCCATCAGGGCAGCCTCGGCCATAGCCTCGGTATTGAACACATTTGTGTTACTTTGTTTGGAGGGGGTGTCAGTTGCCAGGAAATCATCACATGAAGTAGTGATCAGCATGGCAGCTGCCAAAGTTAATATATATAATTTCTTCATGATCATTAGTTTTTTAGAGTGTCAGGTTAATACCAAATAAGAATGAATGAGCTTTCGGGTAAGCAGAGTAGTCAACACCCGGGGTCAATGGAGTGCTACGACGGGTATCTACCTCAGGATCTTGTCCGGAATACTTTGTCCAACAATGCAGGTTGTAACCAGTGAAGTATACACGCAACTTCTCAACCAGGAACTTCTTAGTCCAAGCCTTCGGTAAAGTATAACCGATTGTAAGATTACTCAAGCGAAGGAATGAACCATCTTCGATAGCATAGTCCGTCATGACCGTAGAGTTCATCAATGGATGCCAGATCGTAGCATTCTGATTGATTTCCTGCAAACGTGCCGGATTCGCATATTCACCATACATGATATTGTAACCGGTTTCAGGATCGATAGTGGTAAAACGCTTATCCAAGGCCATATCGCTACTCAGATTCTGATACTTCTTGGAACCTGCATACGTAGTATTATCTATTTTATTGGCATTCAGAATGTCATTACCATAACTCCAGTTGAACTGTACACCAAAGTCGATGCCTTTATAGTCCGCATTGATATTGAAACCACCAGTATGTTTCGGCATGGCATTACCAATGACGGTACGGTCATTCGTAGTGACTTTATCAGAACCATCATCCGTCAATTTCTTTAGTTTCATGTGTCCAGGACCAAACCAGTTACCGCTGGTTGCAATAATATCACTACAATCGGCTACACCCGGTTTGATGATCCAACGTTTCGTTTCTTCGTTAAAAGTAAAGTCATCGAAAGAATAGAAACCATCTTGTTTGTAACCATAGATCTGACCAATGGATTTACCTACAATGGCACGATAATCATCCGAACCGATACTTACTCCCCAACCGGAAGTAGCAATCATAGAGTCGGAACCATCCAGTTTGTCAACAGTATTGCGGTTGAAAGAGATATTGAAACCCAATGACAAGTTGAAGTCCTTAGTTTCAACGGCATACCAGTTAGCTGTCAACTCCACACCTTTGTTAGTAGTCTGTCCCAGGTTGCGGTATTGAGTGCCGTAACCGGAATGAGTCGGGATATCCACAGCCAGAATCAAATCCTTAGTTACATCCTTATAAGCATCGATTACCACATTCACTTTATCATTAAAGAATCCCAGATCCAAACCGATGTTGGCAGAAGTCTTGGTTTCCCAAGTCAGGTTCTCGTTACGGAGTGTATTGGTTGGTTTCAAACCACTTTGCACTTTCTCACCGATATAGTAGAGTCTGTTTGCAGAGCTTTCGAAACTGTATTGCTGACGCCAGTAAGAACCTACACGTGCATTACCTACCTGTCCGTAACTTAAACGAAGCTTAGCATTAGAAAGCCAACTTTTAGTAGCTTCCATAAAAGGCTCCTCAGACAGACGCCATGCCAAAGCACCAGCGGGGAAGAAACCCCATTGTTTGCCCGGAGCAAATACGTTTGTACCATCTTCACGAGCTGTGAAAGTCAGATAATAACGGTCTTTCAACGTATAGTTCAGACGACCGAAGAAAGAAGAGGTACGCGACGGCTCACCTATATCATTATAAGTAGGCAACGGTTCACCATAATTCCACATAGCCAATACTTGTTCTGCTGTAAAGTCCTTCGGGAAGAATTTGGATTGAAGGGTCATCTTGTCCGATTTACCGGAGAAAATCTCCTGTCCAAACATAATATTGAAACGGTGATCTTTTGCAACCGTAAAATCATACGTCAGATGATTCTGTATCGTAAAACGATAACCATCGGTATATTCACGTTTGGCAACGGGCTGTCCACCATTAGCATTAGATTCACCGGTCTTCTTCAACCAGATATTATCCGTATGTGCTTTCTCGTAAGAGTAGCTACCCTGAACACGATAATCCAAACCTTTGATGATATGGAATGTCAAACCGACATTATAAGAATTAACAAATGAGTACTGTTTCTTAAACTCATTGGTAATGTTGTAAATCGGATCATTCAACATACTAGCAGATTCTGCCCAGTCGAGCTCTTCGCTGGTACCCACCAGGTTCTCCATAGACAAAGTCGTTATACTCTTTACCGGAGCATACTTGACACCATCACGGAGCTTACGTCCACCGGATACGTCGGGACCATCAATCACCGTATTCGTAGTACGGGCTGTAACGTCCAGATCAATGACTTTACCAAAAGATTTATTCAGCTTAATGTTGAAGTTATCACGTACATAGTTAGAGTTCAACATGATGTAATCTTCATCATCACGTGTATAACTGATATTGTAGCGCATAGTTTCCGTACCACCCGAAAGCGATACATTGAAATTCTTCTGTACACCGGTATTGCCGTATAGCTGATCCTGCCAGTCGATACCTTCACGGTATTTGTAAAGGTCTATATCATCCCACATACCATACATGCTGTAGAAGCCTGCACTGGATACATTCGGGCTCGAATCGATTTCCTTCTGATAATATACATATTCATAAGGAGAAAGGACATCCGTCAGATTGTAGGTTTTCTTTATACCAACATAAGAATTCACATCTACCACTGTCTTACCGGCTTTACCACTCTTTGTAGTCACCAGAACTACACCATTAGCACCCTTGGCACCATAGATTGCCGTAGAAGAAGCATCTTTCAATACACTGATATCCTGGATGTCACCGGGAGGAATATCATTAATATTCTTCACGATAAAGCCATCTACGATATAAAGCGGAGAATTATCCTGGGTAATAGAACCACCACCGCGTACACGTACTTTGATTTCGGCATCGGGAGAACCGTCCGTTACCGTTACGTTCACACCTGCCAGATGTCCGCTCATAGCCTGCAAGGCAGAAGTTACAGGGATATCTTTCAGTACCTTGTCGTTCATAGAAGAAACAGAACCGGTCAGGTCTTTCTTCTTCATCGTACCGTAACCTACAACGACTACTTCATCCAACATTTTAGAGTCGTCCTGAAGCTTAATACTCAGCGTCTTCCCGGCAACGGCATCTATCTCCTGGGCCTGCATACCTATATATGAGATAACCAGTTTCTTACCTTTGCCACTGACCTTCAGAGTAAAATCACCGTTTATATCGGTAATCGTTCCGTTACCTGCATTACCCTTTTCTACAACGGATGCACCGATAACACCTTCTCCCGTGGAGTCTGTCACATTACCTTTAACAGTAATCTCTTGTGCAGACAGTCCGATAGGAACCATCAACAGTATAGCCATTAGCCATACAAAACACTTGTTTTTCATTTCTACAGATTTTTGTTTCACATTAATAAAGGATTTAGTTTCACATATTTTTTCCTGTTGCAAATGTGACAATTTGCGGATGGAGAGAGGAGTAAAAACTATCGGAAAAAGAGGAAAATATCTGTTAGAACAATAAATACAAGGGGGTTACACAAAAAATCCCAGACTTTCACAAGCCCGGGATCTCACATGCAAAAAATGTCAATGTGTTATAGTGCCATTACGATTCATTAACTCAAAGAGCACTCTCAAGTCCTAATGAACCATAACGATTGACCGCACGTACTTTTAAATTTCCTTTCATCACGAATCCTGTTTCGAAAACCGGCTTTTGAGCAAAACCCACCACCTGATCATTATCGAAAATGATATAACCGGCAGCATCGGATACAGCTTTCCAAGTAATCTTCGTTCCTTGTTTTTTCAGATTCTGCGGAGCCGGTAGTTTTTCCATCATTGTACGAGGATCCCATCCGTCATTACCCGGAATGATACGTTCGTATACATAGCTATCCGCCTCCTCTTTGGTAACGATAGCACGACAAGAGCCTTTTGGCGGGTTATTTGGTCCGCGTCCGTCATATTCTGTTTTGCGTAGGCTCAAGTCGAGTACATTACCTTCGGCATCGCGACTATCATACTCTGCAAATAATCCGGGAATAGCTCCCATATTGGTCCAACCCTCGGGAGCAAGAGGAATGCGCATAGTGGTATGTATATAGACAGCACGCGGCGAGTTGTGCCAGGGACGCCCCAACTTCTGTTTACCGTCGGCAGCAGAGGCATTGCCATCCACAATGCAATCACGGAAAATATATCCGAACTTTGCATCCTTATGACAGGGAGCGACAATTACAGAACCGCTACGTACATTATATAATGTACAGTTTTCAAGTAAAGCATCTCCCCCACCATAAAAATAATCGACTGCACCTTCAATCCAACAGTCTTTCACATAGTGGCGGTGAGAATCATTGGTAGAAGTCATCCAGGTGTCTTGAAAAGAACGGAAAATGCAGTTATTGAACGCTGCACAATCTGCCTGGCTGCTCATAGCCAATGCCTGTGGACCATTCTGGCTCTCTACCCCCCAATCGTTCACATAAGAGATATTCTCAGTATAGAAATGATCGGCTTTCACCTTAACAACGCTTCCCTCAAACTTATAGACTTCGGAAGAAGGATTATGAACCGAATGTTTCCAAAAAGCCGTCCTTGCCGGTTCTGTACCTTCTTCAGGCTTTCCACCTACATTCAGGAGATGATGAATAATGGTTTTATCCTTGTCCTGACCGATCAGGTGGACATACGTTTTGGTTTCGGGTATTACCACATGTTCCCGGTACGAACCGTTCTTTACGAAAATCAACCACGGCTCTTGCCGGTTGTCGGGTACTGCATCAATAGCAGCCTGAATGCTTGTGTAGTCACCACTACCATCCTGGGCCACTACAGCCTGAAATGGTGATGCAGTATTCCGGGCATGACCTCCTAATAAAATGCCCATAAATAATGCCGTAAGAATTATCTTCTTCATACTTAATATATTTAATAATTGGTTTGAATTTTACTTTACCAGGCCGTTCAGATAAACTTCCAGATTGGTATAACCTTCTTTACTCAATGTAGTGGCAATACCGTCGGAAACATCTTTCGGATTCAGTCCATGGGCCGCTTCCCAAACATCGGGTATGCCGTCTCCATCAGTATCCCGCAGTTCATCGGCTGTAATGCCGCCATCGCTCAATGTAGGCCAAGGGCTGGTGGCTCCTTCCGGTTTCACATCTGCCGGCAAGTCTATCAGGCCGGGAACACTTTCCGCTCCTTTTGTCACACTACCGATATAGGTAGCCGTACCGTTTCTAGTTTCTTCTATAACACGTATATCAATGGCATCCCGTTGCCTGGAACATCCCGCTTGATCCAATACGAGTTCATAAGCTTGTTTTGCACTATGAGTAGTGATAATGCCTGCATCCAGAGGTTCGGACAGACGCATTTCCTTTTTCACTTTCTTTGTGAATGTATTGTCACAAGAAGCATTATTGATTTGCCCGTAAATACCTTTGGTCCAGTTATCTTGGGTTACTTCCTCATTTCCTTCGATGATATTGCCGTCTACATAGAATTTCCCCCATACGTGTTCCATTGGTTTCCAGGCATTGGGAGTGCCGTCTGCATTCATGCAATACTTCTTTATGCGTACTCCTATGGCAGCAATACGGTAGCGGACAGGGCTGTTTTTCGGTGTAGCCGGTCCTGGTTTATAATAATTGTTCACAATATTGATACACATGCCTTCTCCGCCATAGCAACCGTTTCCAGCCCAGTTGTAGAATACGTTATTCCTCATATCCATGTGTTCGCGTTCCTGAGTAAATGGACGAGGCCCCAGACGGGGTACACGACTTTCGTGATGTGCCAGCAGATTATGATGAAAAGAAGCTTTTGCTCCTCCCCAGATCGCTCCATATCCATGTTTGCCTTTAGCATGACCTGCTGTGCGAAGACTTTCGGAAACCAGGCACCATTGAACAGTCAGATTCTCACCACCATATATAGAACAACATTCATCTACCGACCAACTAATAGAGCAATGGTCAATGATCAGATTCCTGCAATCTGTACTTCCAAGTCCGTCAGGCTCTCCACCTCCTTCGTTGCCTACACGAAAACGCAGATAGCGGACTATTACATTATCAGCATTGATAGTTACCGGATAACGGGCTATACAGACACCTTGTCCCGGCGCACTCTGCCCGGCAATGGTTAAATCCCCATTAGTGATATCAAGGCGTTTATCCAGGAAGATCGTTCCAGCTACATCAAAGACAACCGTACGTGCTCCCTCCTGTGATAGGGCGTAGCGTAACGTCCCTTCCTGCAGACCATCTTCCAAAGTCGTTACATGATAGACTTTGCCTCCACGGCCACCTGTTGTATTCCGCCCGAAGCCTTCAGCGCCGGGAAAGGCTATCAGTTCCTTTGTTGTTTCCGTTTGTTCGTCATCAGGCAGGACACTCGCTCCTGCCGGTATGATTGGAAGCAGGAATAAGGCCAGACATAAGAAACGTATAATGTACGCCCCGTTCATTCTGTTTTTCATTTCGTTTTTCATATATACTCTCTTCTAAGATTGGTTCATGTGATGCAAAAGTGAGGAATCCATAGTAAAAAGAGGGGGAAAAACTGATAGAAAAGGGGGACTGATGCTATAAAACGGCGAAAACCACCTATCAAACCACATTCACACCAAAAGACGGCTTCCCGATTGAAACCTCCGTTTCATATCGACAAGCCGCCCGTCTCCCGTTACAGGAGTGCTTTCAAATAGGTAAAAACGATGAAAGCAATATTTATAATCTATTCTGGATATCTGAGTTACTATTACGTTGCCCTTTACTGCGGATATCTCCACCAAATGTGTAGGAAACGCCGATGCGGAAACCGGTAAAGGCAAACTGATTATCCGTCGTCATCCGGACACCGTTGGATACCGTCTCAAGTTTTGAATGACTGATCAGGATATTATTCACATTCAGGCTAAGACTGAGTTTATTATCCAGCATACGATAAAGCAAACCTGCACTGATACCGTAATTAGGCTTTATCAGATAAACCCCACTATATTGACGCGAAGTGAACCAACCGGAAAGCGTTCCAATGAATGTCTTCTTCGAATTGAAGAAGAACGTATTGCGCAAACTGGCATTATAGGCCCATCCTTTCTCTTCGGCAGATGTGGAAGCGGCGCTGGAAGTCGTACGGCTATAGTTTACCCCATGCTGTACATAAGCCTGCATCCATCCCGTACGGAAGGTATATGAATTATTCAATCCAAAAGAGTGCGTTTCCATAAAGTTATCCCACAGGAAAGAGCTGACATTTGTTTCCGGATCCAAACCTACCACCTGGAAGAATACATCGTCCGAATAAGAATAGAAAGCGGAAAAATTAAGATTGTTCTTGAATGTATATCCCAATTCGGCATTATACGTATAACTCGGTTTCAAATCTTCCTTTCCACAAGCATAAGTGTACTTATTCTGATAGAACGGGAACGGATTCACCATATTCTGCGAGGGGCGTGAAATACGGTTGGATAAACTAAGATTCAATGCATTCAGTTCATTAGGTGAGTACAAGAAGTAGAGCGTAGGAAACAGACGGGTATAATCATGCTTGTCTGTCTTATTCGCCGACTCGGAAATACCGGTAGTACGGGTGTGCTCCATACGTACGCCCAACTGCATAGAAAACTGTTTGGAGAACGCACGATTGTAATCGGCATAAAGGGCATAAATCTGTTCCTTATAGTGGAAGTAATCATCCTGCACCAGTGTCGGGTCCGAAGTATCATAATTGATGCGATTGCGGGTATCTGTGAAAGAGACCTTGGCACCTGCAGTTACCTTATACTTTTCAAACGGAAGTGTAAAGTCGAGTGCAGAAGAGAATACGTCTACCTTACGGTCTTGCAGATAGCTATAATCAAAATTGGTTCCAGGTATTGCTACACCATCAGGAGTCTGAGTTTCGGACAGGAAGCCCATATGACTATCCCGGTTATCACGCAGGTAATCCACATCCCAACTCATCTTTTTGCCTTTATCCCCCCAAGTCTTATCTGTATGGAAGTTCAAGTTAAGACGATCGGACTTGCCTCCTTCTTTGCTATCTGAGAACAGAAGAGAATCCAAACGGGTAGTAGCTACATCATAAACTTCCGTAACGGAAACGGCTTTGGCATCTTTAGGATTACCATAATTATAAACAGCTTGCAGACCTACAGTCCAGTTATGCTCCAAAGCAACGTCCACACCTGCCTGACCATAATAACTCTGCATATACTTCTTGTAATCCGTGCGTCCGTCCCAGGTATTCTTGGCGAAATAGCGGCGGTTTGCTTCACGCGTTTCATAGTTACCTTGTGTGGTACCTGCATTGGCGAATGAGGATACACGGCCTTTACTGATATTCAGGTTTACTCCGCCATAGCCGTAATTATCCTTCTCACCGACATTATACGAAGTGGATACCGTACCTCCCAAGTAATCTTTAGGACGCGATTTCAGGCGTATGTTGATGATACCTGCATTACCTGCTGCATCATACTTGGACGGTGGAGTGGTGATCACTTCTACTTTCTGTATCTGCGAAGCGTCATAAGACCGGAGATAGTCGATCAGTTCGTCGCCGGAAAGTTTCGTTTCACGGTCGTTGATATACACTTTCACGCCTCCTTTACCTATAATATCAATGCTATTCTGTCCTACACGCAAACCAGGTACTTCGCGCAAAAGGTCGAGTGCATTTCCACCGGCAGAGGCAATGGAGTTGTGAGTATCAAAAACCACTCTGTCCACCAGACGTTTAATTACCGGACGGGCGGCTGTGACAGTCACTTCATTTAAAAAGGTAGAAGAGGATTTCAGGGTGAGCATACCTACATTCTTATTTTCCTGTAAAGAGACAGGCAGGTAGATGTCTTCACAACCGATTAGAGTGATATGCAACAGATATTTCCCTTTAGGTTGAGTAAAAGTAAAACAACCTTGTGCGTCCGTCAGCATACCTGTAATGTATGTACTGTCTTTAGCTTGCTTTAAAAGGATGTTTGCTACTTCCATCGGCTGATTGTTTTCATCTTGTACGCAACCGGAGAGTTGATAGCTTTGAGCAGAAATAGAAACTGCTACACATAACATAAGGAATAAGAACGTAAGTCTTCTCCCAATAGACTTCATTGAATTTGCTTTCATCGTTTGATTGATTTTAATGTTTCACTTTTCGTTTTTACCTGATGCAAATTTAAGGGTGAAACGTATCTCAAACGGTCTATATCAGGATATAAAAGTTCTATATCAGCAGCACCATCACACCTCATTATCAATAAATTACACTCTTCTTTCTCTATATTTACCTTTTTAAGGTCTATATACTATCTATATGCATTGAAGAAAGGGTTCATTTTTGCTGGGTTATGAACACAATCCAACTCCTGATCCGCATAAATAATATTAAGTTTCAG
>USSR01000124.1 GCA_900557355.1 uncultured Bacteroides sp. | reverse complement strand
CCGGTCTCGATGCTGACATTATGCTCCAAGTCTTGCTTGGCACTGAGTTTTCACCTACACCCGGTTTAGAGATAATGATACCCACATCTCCCAAGCTAAACACATGGCTAATATCTTCGTATGGTTGAAAAGGTAGAAGAGTAACATTCTTGATATTATCTCGATCTATGATTTCTTTGACCTGCTCCTTATAAGCACCCTCTCCAATCAATACAAATTGTATTTCCTCATTGTCTTCCAAACCTTTTGCAACATCAAGCAGCAAATCCATATTCTGAGTCAGACCTATGTTCCCACTATAAGTGATATAAAACCTGTTTTTATTCAAATGATACCTGTCGAACAACTTGTTATCCTTTCGGTCAATATTCTTCACCACATTCTGATCCACCCAGTTGTAAACAACAACAATTTTCTCTTCGGGCACTCCTTTAGCCATGATGTTTCTTTTGAAATCCTCCGAAATAACAATTATCTTGTCCGCATGCTTATATGTAAAGTCCTCTATCACTCTACCAATCTTCCATATCAATCCGCTATTCCTAACCAAGCCTGTACCAACCAGTGAATCGGGAAAGATATCTTGGAGATTATATACGAAAGGTATTTTCTTTATTCTTTTTAGAATTGCTCCCAAAGCTCCCTGGATAGGAGGAGTACTGGCTAAATAAATTAAATCAATATCTTTTGCATGCAATCCCTTCCAAAATTGCACACACCAACAACACAAATACCGAAAAGCACGCATCAATGGATTTTTGCCTTCTGCAAACAACGAAAATCGATAGAGAGTCATATACCCTCTATACATACTTTCCTTTCTATGTTTTTTTTTACAATACTCTTTACGTACTTCATATGTCACACCTCTACAGGGTGTTGGAGTGTAAGCTTCCATATAGAAACCTGCATCAGCAAAAGCGTTATTTCTATCATCACTTAGATGATTACTTGCCGCTTGTTCTGGCTTACTATAAGCAGACAAATATAAAATTTTCATTAATTAAGAGGTTATATAAATAGACTATAATCAGTAGGATTCGTATTAAAGAGTATAATATCCTGACCAAATTCCATTTCTTTAGCTAATTTATATGTCTCATTGGCAAAATTGAGATCTATGAATGAAAGACCTACCGAATTAAAATAGATAAATTCATCATCATTTTCTCGACCGATTTTCTTACCAGATATAATATCTTTAAGATCAGCATAAATATCTTCATCCTTCAAAAGACCTTGTGCATACATTCTGCTTATAGTTTGTGTACGATGTTTACAGGAATCCCATTCATCACAAACAATTTTGTCTGCCTTTTCAACTACAGCGAACTCATCTTCCCAACCACCTACATGAATATACAAGCAGCCTTTGGTAATATCTTTTGCCTTCAACACCGGTGCTTGTCCACTAATAGCTGTAATGACAATGTCTGCATCATTTGCTGCCTTAAAGGAATCTCCCCCGCATGCCACAAATTTAACATCCGAAGTAGCGTCTTGTAAAGCACCAATGAATGTTTCCTCTGTTACAGCCTTACGGGATGATACCCTGCACTCTTTAATTGTAGGGAACATATGTTTCAGCAGAGCAAAGTGCATCTTTGCTTCTGAACCAGCACCAATAAAGCCTATAGTTTCAACCTTAGATGGTGCAAGATATTTTGCTGCTACACAACCCACAGCTGCAGTACGTATGTTTGTAAGCAATGTACCATCAATAACAGCAATTGGAAAGCCTGTTTCAATTTCAGAAAGCACCATAATACCCGAAACATTCTGTAACCCTTGAGATGCATTAGTGGGAAATACAGATACCCACTTCATACCAGCAACTTTATCACTCATCAATGTTGCTGGCATACAATTAATACGTTTTTGTGTTCGCTGATCAAAAATCTGTGAAATCTTTGTGGGAAGAATTACTTCTCCTCTGTCATATTTGGAAAAAGCATCTTCTACTATTTGATAAAATTTGTCTGATTTCCTCTGATAAATTCCAACGATATCCTCTTGAGATATTGCTCTATATTTAATATTTGTCACAATCATTATTAATGCGTATCAGTATTTGAATATAGCTATTGATTCAGTTGTTAAATAATATCCGGTTAATTAATTCTCTTTATTTCATTAATTAAACACTCATAATAAATGTGATCAAAATTCTATATTATTAATATCCAACATTCTATTTATCATGTTATTTCCATCTGTATCAATAATCTTCAGTTTATGACAAATCTCATCAATCATATAGCGACACTCTTCAACATCGTCACACACAAAATGCACCAATGCTAAAGTCTGAGAAAATGACCCTGTATCAGATATAAAATCTCCTTCATGTTTTGTTATAGATAACACAACTACGTCCTCCATACTTCTTATAGACTCAATACCTTCTATCGTCTTTATTGTTCCAGATTTAATATGAATTGGATATATACAATACTTCTTTTTTCGTGGTAAAGATGTTGGTATTAAAGATGTATGACCAATAATAGCACTCTCCCCAGTCAATGCGAAATATATATCTGCAGCAACTTGATTTATACCATGGAAATAGTCAACAGGATACACAGACACCGAACCACCATAACGAAATCCAACCTCATTGAAATAATAATTATTCCCGTCATGAAAGACCTCAATCCATGCGGATCCCTCTTTTATTCCTATTGAAGAAATCATTGCCTGAATTTTACTTTCGAATTTGTCACGAAATTCCGTCACAAGTCTACTCTCAAAAACGAATAATCCACCTACATAACTACCTTGTTTTTTGTAGCGCACTGGATATTTATCTTCAAGCCCAGAAAAATAGATTTTACCATTACTGAAAGTATAAAACACTACAACACCCTCATTCTTTACAAACTTCTCACATATCACAGATTGAGTTGGAGAATTTATTGTCGCTTTTTCATAACCATCAATAAATTCTTTTTTATTCTGACATACTGAAAAACCATTACTGCCACAACCATCAGTAGGCTTTGTTATTACCGGAAAATCAATAGTGTCTGTGATGATTTCAATATTCTCCTTGTTTACATCATATTTTGGCACTACAGGAAGACCATGCTTTATACACAAATCTTTAAATCGACTCTTATCTTGAAGCCAATCCCATTGTTCCTTAGTACAGTAACATGGCATTCTAAGTTCATTGAGATATAAACTCGCAGCAGCAATAACAGGTTCACTCCCACCCATATATACCCCATCTATTTTTTTTTCTTTTATCAGTCGTTTCATCCCCTCCATGTCAGTAGAATTTACCATATATCCTTCTTGAGATATTTCAAATATACCAGCAGTTGTATCGTTTCCTGTCGCTACAAGTACTACTTCATTCTCATCTGCAAACTGTTTGATTGCATCTTTCCATATGCTACCTCCTAAAAGTAACAATCTTTTTCCTCTTAAATCTTTCATATTATTTCGTTACTATTATTACCTTTCGAATCAATCTCTCCGCTAACTCAATAGCGTTTTGTGGAGTATCTTCTGTTACAATTATATGCCCCGAACGACATAGGCTTGAGGTTACCTCTGGAATCATATCACCCAATTTGCAATAGATTTCGCTCTCATATACTCGTGGATCATTCAGTACTTCTGTATCACTAATGTAGATCAGTATACCTGGGCTTGGACAAAAATATCGAATACAAACACTTTTAGTAGCAATCTGTGGTTCAAGATTGGGTTCAATATTCAGAGCACAATTAATAGCTGCAGCTACCATATCCACACCAGTAGACAATCTTGTCAAAACAGTGGAAATGAAATCCCCTCCCATACGGGCACCCACTTCCATCAGATAGGCTTTACCACCCATGACTTTCACTTCAGCATGGCACGCACACTTATCTACCCCTAAGGCTTTCACACCTCTTATAGCAGCATCTTTCACAATAGCTACAACATTATCAGAAAAACACGAAGGTTGGTTATGACCAAGCTCCACAAAGTGGGGTGCTTCAGTTGTTTTCTTATCTGTAACCTGCAGTACATTTATTTTGCCCTCCCAAACAATAATCTCCACACTAAACTCTGGCCCTTCAATAAACTGTTCTATCAATACTGAACTATCCCTGCTCTCATTCAAAGCAACTTCATAGAGTTTCATAAAATCCTCTTTCGTAATAGTCTTAACCACTTTTGCAATCCCCCTTGAACCTGAGTTTCTTGAAGGTTTCAAAATTGCATTTGTATCAAAGTCATTACAAAAATGTTTCCAAGCATCTTCTGCACTAATTGTTAGAATGGACTTCGGATTTGGAGCATTGCCTACCTCAAAAGCTTCACGCATCAAATGTTTATTGGTAGTCCTGATAGCTTGTTCACGACTGATACCTGACAGGTACATCTCATCATTGATACGCCCCATTACGTTCATTGACACTTCACTGCAAGGATGAATCACACCATTTATTTGCTCTCTACGAGCAATATTCAACATAACTTCCTCATCTACAATGTCAGCAACAATCTGCTTGTCTGCATATTTAAGACCACAAGCATTCGGATCTCCATCGGCAGCAATCACATAATATCCCATCTCTTTAGCCCTCTTTATAACAGGCATCTGCAGATTTCCTGCTGCTAAAACCAATAGTTTCTTCATTGTTTACTTTTTATAGCTTTCAACTGTGTTAATATTCTTACGAGCAACCACGCTATAAAAAGTCTGGAAAATAATCTTCATGTCCATCACAAAAGATATGTGTTCGGCATAGTACGCATCCCAACGATATTTTTCTTCTTGTGTAATAGAGTTACGGTAATATGCTTGAGCATAACCTGTAATTCCGGGCTTTATCATATAACTCTTTTGGTGGTCATCATTCATTGATTCAAGATTCTTTGTAGTATTATAGAGTTTTGGTCTAGGACCAATAAAACTCATATCCCCCATTAGAATATTCAAGAACTGAGGTAACTCATCCAAACTTGTTTTTCGCATAAAGCGACCAATAGGAGTCACACGAGGATCATTATCGCTGTTAAAAGTTGAACCATCAGAATTTTTCAAATCTGGTGAATTGACATACATAGATCTTAATTTAAACATTCTGAATGGCTTATAATCTTTACCAGCTCTAGTAGCATTATAAAAGATTGGACCTCTGTCGCATAGGTAAATAAAAGGAGCGCAACAAATAACTGTCAACAACACAAATGGTAAAGCAATCAATCCAATAATGATATCAACCACCCTCTTGAAAAAATATTTATACATAAGTTTAAATTAAAAAATATAATTTACTTTATATAGTCTCGAAATTCCATATCAGACAATGGCTTTTATTACATATAAGCACTCTCTGTATAGCTATAATACCTTTACCGGTATTGCAGTCCACATTAAGAGGAATATTTCGAATATTTTATTCATATCCATTATATTTAATTCCTTAATAATAGAAGCGTCATGCAATAGTATTACCGTGGAGATTATGCTTAATTCGATATTATATAATGTACTATTTGGAGCATAATTATTGACCAATAGCTTTTTTAGCAATTTCAGAATATAGAAAACTCTTAGCTGCAACCGACGCCTTATCTAAGTATTCATTATAAGATGCCTCTATCTGCATTTTACATAAAGCATTGGATAATTCATTGACATCATCCCCCTTCACAAAAATGCAATTACCATTAACATTAACGTGCTCCATTTCTTTCCATCGCTTGAATATTGCGGGAAGTCCAACGCCTATCGATTGCTCCCATAAAGTGGAATGAGTTCCCGGGAAACATGCCACATCCGCTGCTACCATGCAGTTCATCACCCTTCCGGCATTACACCAACCCAAGTAGTGGATATTAGGCATCGCTTCTATACTCTTCCTGAGATATTCCATTTCGGGCGTAAATGTTCCACATATAATTAAGTGTAAATGGGCATCATTTATTTTTTTCAGAGCCTCGATTAGTACGTGGGTATTCTTCAATATATCAATTTTCCCTCCCGTTAAAATAACCTTGTCAGTCATAGGTATCCCAAGTTCCATTCTTATAGCAGAACGTACCTCATCACGATTGAAAGGAATTGCATCATCATCAACACCCATAGGAAGAAACTCGATTATATCCCTGCTAATATGATACATCTCACTTAAAAATCTACAACGCAGAGGGGTCACTCCATAACACTTGATAAGGTATGGTTCCAATTTCTTAGCATAATATCTCCATACGACAGGGTGGAGAATATGCTTTGATATAAGATTCTTAGCACTATTTACAAAATCGGCATGATTATCAGCATAAACTTTTACTTTTGGATGCTTCTTCAAATAGTCTTCGAGAATCGAAATATCTGCGAATGAAACATTATGTGAGAAAATTATGTCAGGGTTTTCCCTTTCTAAAGCTTCAGCAGTTCCTTCATAATGACGAAGAGTCCTGTTTATTTTTATAGGACTTTTATATGCTAACCTGACAACATGATATCCGTTCATATCATCATACTCAGAAGGTCCATCCAAGAAGCATCCTTTTCCGTCCTTATTAAAAGAAAATAATGACGCAATTATTGTTACTTTATATCCCATCTTAACATGATATTTAGGTAACATATTTTCTTGATAAGAGTAATTGTCAATAAAAAATTGACCAAGACACAAATGAACTATTTTCATTACTAAAACATTTTAGTTGAAGCAGCCAGCATCATCGAACCACAAGCACAACAGTTCCACTTGTATGGCAGCTTTCTATACTTTGTTTGATTACAGACGTCCATCAATGATATCGCGAGAAAGTAACCCCTTTACATCATAAATTACTCCACCTTCTTTAACCAGACTCTTAATATCCAGTTCTAGGAACTGTTTGTGTGCTACGCCAAGAATGACAGCATCAAACTTCTCTGTAGGTAATTCGTTAGTAACATCAATATTATACTCATGCTTAACAGCTGCTGGATTTACCCAAGGATCATATACATTGATATTGTTAGTATATTCCTCCAAAGTAGTATAGATATCTACTATCTTTGAGTTACGAAGGTCAGGGCAATTTTCTTTAAAAGTGATACCAAGAATAAGAATTTTGGAATCCTTCACTATCACACCCTTTTTATTCATACATTTGATGGTCTGATTAGCAACATATGCCCCCATACCATCATTTAGACGGCGTGCAGCTGACATAATACGAGGTAGAACACCATAAACCTGAGCTTTCTGTATGAGGTAATAAGGATCTACAGAGATACAGTGACCGCCTACAAGTCCCGGCTTTAGCTTAATAAAGTTCCATTTGCTTGATGCCGCTTCTATTACATCAGCTGTGTCAATACCCATTGCATTGAAAATCTTAGCAAGTTCATTCATAAATGCAATGTTTACATCACGCTGGCTGTTTTCAATAATTTTTGAGGCCTCTGCAACTTTAATAGAAGGTGCTTTATGAGTGCCATTAATAAGTACAGAATTGTATACACCATCTACAATGTCAGCTATCTCAGGAGTTGAACCGGAAGTAACTTTCTTTATCTTCTCTACCGTATGTTCTTTATCGCCTGGATTAATGCGTTCAGGAGAATAGCCAGCAAAAAAATCCTCATTAAATTTCAAGCCACTGATCTTCTCAACAACAGGGAGGCATTCCTCTTCAGTTACACCAGGATAGACTGTCGACTCATATACCACAATATCCCCTTTGCAGATTACCTTACCGACAGTTTCGCTTGCCCCCCATAGCGGCTTAAGATCAGGATGGTTATCTGTATCTACAGGCGTAGGTACTGCTACCACATAGAAATTACATTCTTTGATATCTTCAAGGTTAGTAGTACATTTGAAGCCTTGGTTGTTGATGGCATCCTGAAGAAGTTCATCTGGCACTTCAAGAGTCGCATCATGACCTTCCATAAGAGCATCAACACGCTTCTGATTCATATCGAAGCCGATAGTCTGATATTTGGTAGAAAACAGACGGGCCAGTGGAAGACCTACATATCCGAGGCCAATCACACAAATTTTAATTTCGTTCATTTTTACTATATGTTGTATTTTAATATCTATTTCGTTATTTGTGGATATGACAAGCGAGATCTAATTAATCTTGATGGATTTCCTCCTATAATACTATATTCAGGAAATGATTTTGTCAAAACACATCTAGCCCCAATGATAGAACCATCCTTGATTTCCCTTGAGCCTATAATCATCACATCCTGACCTATCCAGCAATCATTTCCTATGATAACATGATCTCTTTCCGCACGAACTCCCTGAAACATCATTGAGATATCTGTTCTCTCAAATTTATGAGTTTTTTCCATCATATATAAATTCGGTCCCATCATAACATCACGACCAATTTTCGTATTATTGAAAATATGTGCATTATATCCAATACCCGAATTGTCACCTATTTCAATATCCTGTCCTTTGCCAAACCAAGCACCTTTTTCGATATTTACATTTTCACCTATATATTTAAATATATATTTACAGCACATATACCGTAACTTTTTGGAGAATACCATTCGTCCCCAAAGTGTATGACTTCCTGGTAAATGCCGAGCAAAGCCATAATAAAGAATTAAACAAATAAATCGTACAACCATACTATTCAATTTAAGATGTTCCTAAAAATTTCAGATTCCATCTTTGCTGTTTTCCCCCAATCAAACTGTTCAGGCAAATTGACAATAACATTCTCGTTCAATATCTGTACACACCGAGTCGAAATATTCTCAATAAATTTCCCATCTAATTCAAATGTATTTTCAACACCAATAACTTCCGATATTCCACCTACACGAGAACCGACCATCGGAGTTCCACACGCAAGTGCCTCTACACACACCAAAGGAAGTCCCTCATTCTTGCTAGGTAAAATTATCAAATCCATACAATTATATAAGGTCGGCATATTCTTTGGAAGAACATCGTGAATGAAATGTACTTCAAGATAATTCTCCTGACATTTTTCTTTAATCCGACTCTCAAGCTTTCCGCTTCCAACAAAATAAAAAGAAACAGCACCATTATATTTATCACAAATTTTACGGAATATTTCAGGCAGACAAAGAACATTCTTTATATCAAAGAAATTCCCCACAAATGCAACATTCTTACATTGATTCGAAATATTAAATTCCTCTAATGCACTATACTTCTCTTCTAAGGAAAATTGACGAAAAAGTTTTTTGTCAACCCCATTATATAGCACCGTTTTATGACCTTTTAAAGTTATATAGGACGAATCTTGCAGAAGCTTTTGACTCACAAAAAAATTCATCGCTGCATTCTCAATAATCTTTTTGGTTACATCAAATATTTCCTTATTATTTTTAGGCAGGGTATGAATATCTGAACCATGCCAAGTGACTGCATATGGAATATTGTATTTAGTGTGGGCATTCAGTGCAATACTACCCACACTAGTCGAATGACTAGAAACCAAATCATAATCTTTTAACAATCCACCTATTTTTTTATAGAATATACGTTCAGAAAGAGATCGCTTATTAAGATATATCTGTAAAATGTAATCAACCAATGTGAATGATTTCCATAGTATATTTATTTTCAATCCATCAATCCAAACTATTTTTTCTTTTTTTCGTCTTACTGTATGACGCAGTTTTCTAACCAACCAACTTGACTGTGAAGACACTAAATATATGTCTATATCATAGAGGTCAAGAGCTACAAGATATTTAATACGGTTCATCACTGCATTAAAAATACCTCTTGGCTCGTGATAATCTCCAGAAAAAATAATAGCCATTTTAAATTTCATGAGACACCAATCTTTTATTTTTATAGTATAATTCTGAATGCATTACAACAATAAAGAAAATACTTATCAACCATGGACTCGTATAAAAGACATAGAACATATTGTAAAGAGCATAGATTAATCCAAATACGAGAAAACTTACAATCCCTATATCATGAGTTAATTTATATCTTTTCCACTGAGTCTTACAAAAAGAAACTAACATAATGACATAGAAAATAAGTCCGGGCAAACCATTATTAGCAAAAACCTCGGTATAGGAATTATGAGAAAAAGTTTTTTCTCCATAAACTACCATACCATAATTCCCAGGGCCGACTCCCAATAGAGGATTTTGAAATCCAAGACTGATAGCTTTCCATATGAGTTCTGCTCTAATGTCTTCTTTAGAATCCATAGACGATCGTTGTGCGAGCATACTATTATCATATACAGAAATTACATTAGGCAGAAATAGTAAAAACACAATAACTACCGATGCACATAATAGAAGTTTTTTAATTGGGCTACTATACCAAAAATATCTGATATATGACAGAAAAACAATTAAAGGGATTTGGACAATCAACACTTGTCGCGAAGCTGTAAGAATAGCTATGATGAAAGAAAGCGGTATTGTTAATATAAACAGCCCCCTAAAAAGACGTTTTATCCATTCATTATTGAACAAAGATGGCATGACATACAGTACATATGTCAAAAAAAATGTAAAATAAGCAATAGTATTTGAATTCAGTTTTTCCATATTAAGACGCTCTGAAGTATAATCAAAATGAGCAAATAATGGATTATTGATAGTAAAATACATCATTGCTATATAATAGCATATATATGAAAAGTATAGTAATCTAATACATTTTAGATTTGTTGAATTCCAATATATGGAAAGTACGAAAAACAAGCATCCTATAAGTCTTTTTACCTGATCTACAGCGAGATTAAGATATGTAGCTGTAATACAAGTAAATGCAATCCAAACAATAAGATATATATATGTTTTTAAAAATTTATTGTCTAGCTTGCGATGAGTAGATCCCATATATGCTAGAACAAAAGCAAGTGGTACAGCAGTATATAAAAGAACTTGCTGATAACCAGAGAACTCAAATAATGCAACTACACATAATACTATAATTGACAATAAATTACATGTATTAATTTTTATCTTCATTTGTACGGGTCTATATATGCGAGTGTAAACAGATAGCTAAGCTTTTGACATTTAATGCAATTTTAATTGATTCAATATATTCTTGATTATCCTTATTGCATATATTTTTTCAACAGAACTCAACACAATATAATAGCATAGTGGCATAGCAACACATATACAAGCCACACAAACAGCCAGCAATCTATAAACTGAAGGTGACATAAATACATGAATAAGAAAAGGAAGAATAGGTAATAGTATTATAAGTACAATACAAGGAAATAGTACAGACCTAATGTATGTCTTAATATCAAAAGAAAAAACTTTGTGTGTCTGAATCACACATACAGTTTGATTAATACAAGAAAAAACAATTGTGGTTACAAATGAGGATGTTGCATCAAAGCCTAATTTTAATAATAACCAGCAAAAAGGCAAAAGAGCAATATTTACAATAGAACTTGCGATCTGATACATTTTTAATTTACCGGTTGCATGCACAACCTGCGTACAAGGAGTATTAAGTATACATATCAATAGATCTACCAATACAAGAATAGAAAAGATATTTGTCTGTTCAGGAACATTTTCCCCCAACCATATTTTAAGTACATAGTCCATCTCAAGCATTAATGGTACGGCCAAAATCGCTATTAGACTAAAACATATTTTAGATTCCGAGAAAAACAATTGCTCCACTCTATCTTTATATCCAGTAGCATAACTACTCACTAATTGGGGTCTATAAGCAATTACAATATTTTGCCCAAAACTACTAATTGCACCATATATTTGAAAAGCGATACCACGTGCAGCATTAATAATTGGTCCAAAAAAGACATTTAATAGCATGTTCAGTCCTTGTCCTTTTAACATAAGAGCAAAAGTCCCAATAAGATTCCACCCAGAAAAGGAAAGAATATCCTTATAAAGGACTTTATCTGTTTCTTTTGTCAATACTATTGAAGGAAGTTTTCGTTTTGCGTATAAAAAATAAACACATATATTGAATACATTTACCATTAAAAGTAAGAATGCATAAACTATCAGTTTATCTAAATTAATGTAAGGTAGTACAAGAACAATAGCCAATTTAAATACTACATCAATGATACTAATAATAGCATAGAAGTCCATTCGCTCGTAAGCCATTATTGCTCCTATATAAGGAATTTGTAATATCAATAATACCGCAGACACAACTACTATTTGATACAAAATGTTTGCAGCAAATAATCTATCTTCAGGCATCACCATTATATTATTTACATACCACACCCCAAATGTCTCCAGTATTAGTATAATAATGACAGCCAATAAAACATGTATCCATAAACCTGTAGTATAGACTTTAGCTATACCATTATCACCAACGCTTCCTATTTGAAAATTATAAAAACGTTGCATACTTGATGATAATGTAGCATTGAGAAATGCGAATAAAGACACAAATCCCGCAACAACATTATATATTCCATAATCTTGAATGCCAAGAGTATTCAAAATAACTCTTGAAGTATATAATGTTATAACGAGTGCAAAAAGCATTCGGATATAAAGAAATATCGTATTCTTTGCTATTCGTTTATTCTTTGATGAATTATTGGACATATTCTAACATTACAAATTATCGCACTTTTACGAAAATCACGTGTCTTATTGAAATCTGTTTTACTCTTGAATCTCCCCCTCCATTGTCTTGCAAGCTGTCATTATTGGGAGGGTAAACATTGGTAGCATTACCACGTTCATCATCTACTCAATAAATATACTTCACCTTCAAAACCTACACTGAGTAAATAAAAAGTCATCTCCATTGCTGCGGTTGCAGAGCAATATATATATTTTCCGTATGTAAATATTTCTTTTTTTCTTCTGCTGCAATCTTTTATTTCTTATCCAATAGCTCAAACCTCGGTGAGTTCTTTGATTTAAATTCAGGTACTATTTTCTTCATTAACCTCACTGTATCCATGATCTTTACCGTACGAGATAAATTCTCAAACTCCCTATAAGTTTCAAGAATATCAGTATATTCATAATGACGTACCTTCGCTATCATTATCTTCTTATTCTCGGTAGGAATCGTATTCTCCTTATCACTCAAGACTTCTTCATAAAGCTTCTCACCCGGACGCAATCCCGTAAACTCTATCTCAATATCTTCTCCTGGACGATAACCGGCAAGTTCGATCATACGGGTGGCCAGATCAACAATCTTCACAGCCTTTCCCATCTCAAAGACAAAAATCTCATTGCCTTCACCCATAGTGGCAGCCTCCATTA
>USSR01000123.1 GCA_900557355.1 uncultured Bacteroides sp. | reverse complement strand
TTGTTAGCCAATGAAACGTCTGTCATTGCTGAAAAAGCCAATGACATCAAAGGCAAAGTGCACTCTATGGCTGATGAAGCTAAGAAGTAATCAATCTGTTCATTATTGCAAAAACAGAGGGAGGCGGAGGATCATACCTACATTCTCTCTGTTTTTCATTATATATTTGTGATTGAATGAGCCTCACTCACCAATGAAGCCGGATAATCGCAAATCTCCAATATCTTAATTGCATTATGCTCGGTCGCAATTCCGCGTTTCAACTTGTAATCGAAAGACAGGATACCATCTTTCACCGACTCGCTGAAATAGTATAATTCGTATTCATCTTCCAGCATATCGGCCAGTTCTAGATCGTGCGTAGATACAAATACCACATTATCACTTTTCACCAGCCAGGAAAGCACAGCTTTTGAAATCGCTATCCGCTCCTTGGTATTGGTTCCTCTGAACAATTCATCAAGCAGGAAGAGATAATTCCCATGACCGCTTTCATCTACGAAATTCTTGATAGTCGTCACTTCCTGCATAAAGTAACTCTTATTCTCCATCAAGTTATCTCCCTGGTGGATGGAAGATAGAAGAGAAATTCCGGTATTTATCTCAAAGACTTCTGCGAAACAGGTATGAAGTGCTTTCGCTGCCAACAGATTCACTCCTATCGTACGCATGAAACAGGTCTTACCTGCCATATTCGAACCGGTTATCAATGCCGATTTCTCATGTAGTACCATATCGTTCGGAATACAGTTTTCTATCAGAGGATGATACACAGCCTGTGTACGCAATCGCTCCCCTGCCCTGTTATCTCCCGGCAGACAATAATAAGGTAGCTCCTCCCTCAAGATGGCAACAGACAAAATGGAATCCAGAAAACCTATGAAGCGGTAAACATTGTGAATAGCCGTCGCCTTCTCCTTCAACAGATGAAAAGTTCTGCCTACCGCATACGCTTCGTGGAGAAAGAATACCCGGATTAATTCCGCTACCATATAAAACATAATAGCCATGTCGTTATCCAGACTGAGGTTGAAACGGAAATAAGAGATATACTTCTTCAGCCCCTCTACAGCCTTCAGGTCATTCGTGATAGAAGGATCTACAGAGACAAACTCCTTGTTCTGCGCCAGCTTTCCCGCCTGTCTTATCATTTTCAGAAGTTGAGGTATGGAGAAAAAGTATCTCTGGATTTTCGCCTTATTACGATAGTGCAACACTGCATTCGCCACAAATGAAAAAACAAATAAAGTAAGAAACACTCCCGAATGAGTGAGCAGCATCAGAGCCAGAAACAGCAAAGGCAGAAACCGGCAGACATTAATAAGAGCCATCTCCTTGGCACCAATCCCTGTATTATCATTTTCCAGAATGGATACGATGGAATAAGCATCCGGTTTATCCAGTTCCTTCAGTGCATTGCTTAAAAGAGTACGCAATTCCGCATGAGTTGCCAATGAAGACAGAAGTGCTTCCTGCTTTTCCATACCGGAGGTTTTATCCGATAGCAGAAGATAATACAAGTACTGTCTGCCTATGCTGGAATGACAATAATCTATTTCGGCAAACAGGTCATCCAGATTCAGGTCGTCAATGCTGTTAGCAGATAAACCGGTTTCGCCTTCGGCATTTCTATAAAGGAAATAGTTCGCAATTTCGGACATGGTGTATTCTTTATGGTTCAGTAATTGTTTTGTGCATTTATTCAACCTCTTCCGTATCAAGGCAGAAGATCTGATATCATAAAGCCCTGTTTTATAATCAATTTATTGAATAAACAACAAATCTATTAAAATCAACTGGAAAAGCAAACCCTTTTAGGGATATTGTTTTGCCTGAACCAGTATTCTTTCATGAAAAAGCAGCGATTCACTGAAATCGGGAATAATTGCAAACTATACGTGTGATATCGTTATCCCCCACCCCAACGGAACCGCCTACCTTTGCAACATCAGAAAACAAGAATAAAACTCTAACGGAAAATAATATGAAACAGAAATTAATAACATTAGCAGGTCTGCTGATTTCGGGAACGATTTTAGCACAAGACGGAGGAACAATTATGAAGAAGTATGAAAATCAACTGCCGCAGGAAGGCAGAGGCAATGTGCATGTAGCCTATCAGGGAAAAGCTATCGATCAAATGATTTACGAGTTTATGGAAGAACAGGGCATACCAGGTATGACCCTCGCCATTGTACAGGCACCTTACATCCCGCGTGTAGTGGGCTACGGAGTAACAGATTTCGAAAAAGGAAATCTGGCAGCAGCAAAAACACTCTGGCCCATCGGTCCTATTTCGCAAGGCTTCACGGCAGTAGCCATCATGCAGCTATATGAGAAAGACAAACTGGACCTGAACGATGCTATTGGAAAGTACCTCAAGGATATTCCGGAGAACTGGAAAAAGATCAGTATCCTCCAGCTGATGCAACATAGTTCGGGCATTGCCGACTACCGTTCGCAAAAGGATTTTAGCGTATCCGCAGATTACCAACCCGAACAACTGATAAAAACGATAGAAGCTACCCCACTGGCTTTTGAACCGGGTACAGATGTAAAGCAGAGTGCTACAAACTTTCTGTTGCTGACTTCTATTATTGAGAAAGTAAGCAAGATGTCGTATCACAACTTCGTGAAGAAGTATCAGATAGATTACCTCGGTCTGCAACAGACCTATTTCGGAGAAGATTTAGCCAGAGTAAAACAAGAAGATGTTACAACGACTGCCAATGTACACCAGATTTTCAAGAAAGATAAAGACTACATCAACCCGTCAGAGACGGCATCAGGATATATAGAAAAGGATGGTAAATTAGTTGTCGCCCCTGCTATCAGCTCCTCCTCAATGAAAGGTTTTTCTGATATATGGGCTTCTGCCGAAAATGTCAGCCATTGGGACATCGGCCTTGCCGGAGGTGTACTGATAGCTAAACCGGGAAACCGGGACATGATCTATAAGCCTACAAAACTGGCAAATGGAAAGATGGTTCCTGCAATAGCCGGCTGGCAGTTCTACAACCACAAAGGTCTGATGGATATAAAAGGAAGCGTATCGGGACATTCAGCTTTTCTGAGCCGCTTTACGGATGCATCAGAGTTGGTATGCGTAACTCTGCTTGCCAACAAAGAAGGAGTTGACCTGACAAACCTGGGACGCAAAATTGCTGCTGCCTTCGATAGCAACAAGATGGGAACAGGTGCCAATGATAACCTGCTCTATACCTACGAAAGCCAATTCAGCGTAGCAGAAACAATGGCCCGCATCGAACAGACTCTGAAAGCTATGGGGATACCTGTATTCGCCAAATTCGACCATGGCAAAAATGCTGAAGAGGTAGGTCTTGAACTTCGTCCGAACCAAGTTATCGTTTTCGGTTCACCCAAGGTAGGAACCCAATTAATGCAGGAAAATCCCAGCATCTCCATTGAATTACCACTGAAGATATCTGTCTGGGAAGACAAGAACGGTAATGTATGGGCTACTTTCCCGCAAATGAGAGTGATGGGTGCAGAATACGGTCTTGATAAAAAACCGGTTATAGGGAAAATGCAGGAGCTGTTAGAAAAGATAGTTATTCAATCGGCAAGTATATATTAAGTAAAAACAGAAACACAAAAACTCTATATAAAAAACGGAGCGGGGACTATCTTTTTAGATACATCCCCGCTCTACTTTATTATGGGTAATACTAAAGGCACTACCCTAACTCTTTATCTACAAATTATGCTTTATCCGCAATGGAAATACTTATTAACCAGTTTTAGCATTTCCTCCTGATTGTCACGTACCTCACTACGCAAGGTACGATCTTCATAGGAACGCAATTTACTGATAATTCCATCAACCATTGCAGGACTAAATACATGATACTCTTCGAAAATAGCACGCTGTTTTTCCAAGCAATCGGCAGAAGCGGCACAGCTATCAGGGAGTTGAGCCAATTGTTTCAGCTTATCTTCATTTTCCTTCTTATGAATATTCACATTCACATAGGTCTTTTCTGCAATCTCCAAAGCATTTTCAATTTCAAAACCATGACGACATGCTACGGCCAATCCGGCTATCAGTTGGTACAAATCGGCAGAACCGTCCGGAGAGCGCATTTCCACAGTTTGTTTCTGTGTAGTATCATAGTGGCTGGGAGCTTCCAACGGATTAGCCAGCATACACATATCTGTCTTTGCCGACCATCCCAGCGGAACACGTACCAATACAGAACGGTTACGATCACCCCAGCAAATATTTGTCGGAGCTTCCTGATGCGGCACCAAACGGAAATAAGAAGTAGGATTCGTATTACCGAAAGCTGTAATGGAAGGTGCAAGCTCCATCATTCCCGCAATAGCCTTACGGGCAGTTTCAGAAAGTACACCATCTTTCAACATCTGGTTTTGACCGTCTTTCATAATACGCATATGGATATGCAATCCTGAACCGGCCTTTCCGGCTGTAATTTTCGGAGCAAACGTAATGTCATACCCGTATTGATAAGCCAGATTACGGATAACCCATTTCGCAATCATCAACTGATCGGCAGCCAGGTCCGCACGTACCGGCAGGAATTCAATTTCATTCTGCTCATAGATTTTACCGTCAAGCGTGAAGTTACCTACCTCGGAATGCCCGTATTTGATCTGTCCGCCCGCCTTTGCAATATACAGCATACAGTCGGTACGGAAATCATTGAACTTAGCATAAGGAGCAGATTCATGATAGCCACGTTGGTCAGTGGCAGGGAACAGTCCACTATCTTCTGATATCACATAATATTCCAATTCGCCCATAGCCTGGAATTCCATTCCGGTTACATCAGTAAAGGCTTTGCAAGCTTTACGCAACGTATATTCCGGTGAACTTTCCAGAAGTTCTCCATCTTTATTGAAGTAAGAGCACAGCATGGAAAGTGTTGTAGTTTCAGCAAAAGGATCGATAAAGGCTGTACAAAAACGCGGCACTACATACAAGTCGCTACTGCCCGCTTCGATAAACGGGAAAAGGCTTGACCCGTCCACACGCTCACCACAAGTCAGTATGGCATCAAGGTAAGCAGCATCGTTAATGACAAAATTCAATGTTTTCAGTCGCCCGTCTGCTGCGGGATACATGAAGTTCACCATGCGGATATCGTTCTCCTTGATATAAGAAATAATGTCTGCTTTCGTAAATTCGGAAGCCGGTTTTTGAAGAGCAGCCACCAGTTGGTTGGCGCTCATTGATAGTTCCTGATTCATACGTTGGTTGTTTTTTAAGTTATTGTATGGTTAACAATGTGTTGTCATGCAATGATTCCCCACAAAGATAATATTTTATAATAACTTCAATATATATGATACTCAAAAAAAGAAATAAAATGAAGGTTTGGCAAAAGGTGATAGGATAAACTATTTGTATATTCGGGTTGTTATAATAAGAAAAGTTATAGGAAATAGTAACCCGGGCTACTATTCCTTTTTTCCGTCATATCCCCACTTTACATAAATAGCACCCCAGGCAAACCCTGCCCCAAACGCTGTAAAGATGAGGTTATCGCCTTTCTTTAGCTTATCTTCAAAATCCCAGATACAAAGCGGAAGTGTGGCAGCACTCGTATTACCATAACGCTCGATGTTAACCATCACTTTCTCGGTTGGAATCTCCAAGCGTTGCGTTACAGCAGTGATAATGCGCTGGTTGGCCTGGTGGGGAATTACCCAGTCAATATCATCTTTACTTAAATGGTTTCTTTCAATGACAGCTTCACAAGCATTAGCCATATTAGCTACGGCATATTTGAAAACCGTACGCCCTTCCTGATAAATGTAATGCATGTGATTATCTAGCGTATAATAGGAAGGAGTACATACAGAACCACCCGCTTTAATATGTAGGAAAGGTAGCCCTTTACCATCCGTTCTCAATACTGAATCCATTACACCTAAATCTTCCGTAGTAGGTTCCAGCATGAAGGCTGCCGCACCATCACCGAAAATAGGGCAAGTAGCACGATCGGTATAATCTATGATTGAAGACATTTTCTCAGCCCCTACCACGATAATCTTCTTGTAGTTTCCCGAACGAATAAAGTTAGCTCCCGTCTCCAGCGCATACAGAAAACCGCTGCAAACTGCCTGTACATCGAAAGCAAAAGCACGTTTCAATCCCAGTCGCTCACACAAGATGGAAGCTGTAGAAGGTAAACGATAGTCAGGAGTGGTAGTAGCGACAATCACCAGATCTATTTCATCCGGTTGAGAATTCGTACGTTGCATTAACTGTTTGGCAGCTTTGCGGGCCATATACGAAGTTCCCAGTCCCTCTTCATGCAGAATACGCCTTTCCTTTATGCCTATACGCCCCATAATCCATTCATCGGTGGTATCGACCATTTTAGAAATCTCATCATTGGTTAGGATATAATCGGGCACATATCCTCCGACTCCCGTAATTACTGCGTTTATTTTCTCCATAAGCTCTGCCTCGTTTAGTTAATTCTGATTATAGGGACAATTATATATAAGTGATACTTAAGAAAATGCGGGCGCAAATATACAGAAAAGACTATGAATTCCAAGAATTGGCCAAAAACACTTTGGTCTTTTACCAATGAAAAGGAATAATTGACCAAAATTTCGTTGAATATTATTTCTTAATCCAAATATTGACGATTTCTGAGATAAACATTTGATGTTTGGAAGGTTCGTTTTTATAAGCTTCTTCTATGATTTTTGATTTATAAGGTTCGGTCAGATCCGTATTCCTTCCTGACATTGTACCGCATATACGCAGAACATTGCGATATTTTTCATTAAAGAAGCTGAGGGTAAAACTCTCATGCTGTTGAAGAAATTAACAAGTATAGCGGGTATCGCGTATAAAAATAAAGGTAGAAGGACATGCATACGATATATTATTAGATAGCACTCCCTGGTCATACAAACTCATACGGTTACCATGGATGGAAAATATACTCAAGGTTAACTGGATATAAACTCCGATTCTGGCAACAGCTCAGAAATTCACTTTTACATTAAAATAATCAGTATAGAAGACTTTTATCTTCTATACTGATTAAATATTTTATGCAATCGTTATTGAAGAATCCAAATAAACATCCTGAATGGTATTCAATAATTGAATGCCCTCTTCCATTGGCTTTTGGAATGCTTTCCGTCCGCTGATCAATCCCATTCCACCGGCACGTTTATTAAAGCCCGCCGTAACAACAGCATCACGCAAATCCGATTCCCCATGAGATTCACCGCCGGAATTAATCAAACCGACACGCCCCATATATCCATTAGCAACCTGGTAGCGGCAAAGGTCGATAGGATGTGAAGTTGCGAGTTCAGAGTACATTCTTTCATCCGTTTTACCAAAGTGAATAGCTGTGAATCCGCCATTATTGGAAGGAAGTTTTTGCTTTACAATATCAGCCTTGATAGTCACTCCGATGTGGTTGGCCTGTCCGGTAAGGTCGGCTGCCGCATGAAAATCTGTGCCATCCTTCTTAAAATCATTGTTTCTGAGATAACACCAGAGAATAGTTGCCATACCCAACTCATGAGCATATTCAAAAGCTTGTGATATCTCAATAATCTGACGACGACTTTGCTCCGAACCGAAATAGATAGTAGCACCAACAGCTACCGCACCCATATTCCATGCTTCTTTTACGGTTCCAAACATCACCTGATCGTAAGAGTTTGGATAAGTAAGCAGTTCATTATGGTTCAGTTTTACAACGAAAGGTATTTTATGGGCATATTTACGGGCAACAGCCCCTAATATACCAAATGTGGATGCAACTGCATTGCAACCTCCTTCGATTGCCAGTTTCACTATATTTTCAGGATCAAAATAGATTGGATTAGGAGCGAATGATGCTCCGGCTGTATGTTCTATATCCTGGTCGACCGGCAGAATGGATACATACCCGGTATTCGCCAAACGTCCATGCCCGTACAAAGCCTGTAAGCTATTAAGGGTACGCACATTTCTATCAGAATCCACCCAGATTTTATCAATCACATCAGGTCCAGGAACATGAATTAATTTCTTATCTATTGTCTTACACGTATGGTTCAGGTAATATTCTGCCTGTTGTCCCAACAAATCAACTGTTTTACTCATAATATATCCGTTTTTAATTTAGAATCATGCTAAATAAACAGTTTTCTTTGTCGATTGTTTTATCGCGAAACCGAAAAACGATTGCTTCTCTCAGAGCAAGTTACAGACCCAGAACTTCATCTATAAGTATTAGCGTGATTCTACCTTTCGGATGGCATTTATGAAGGATTAGCCTCTCATTGCGGATACGTTCCGACGAGGAACAAAATGTGTCTATGAGACAGATTGATAAGCTTCTTGATTAGTTTTTCCGGGAAAGCCATAAGCATAGTATGAATTATCGGTGATATTTTCCTTTATCTTTTACCAGTATCACCTTTAACTGCGGATCGAAGAGCATCTCGCGTCCTACGGAAGACAACAAAAGTTGTAACTGACTGCTACGATGTTCCCAAGTTAATAGATCTATAGAACGATTCAAACTTTCTTTTATCTCAGTATACCAACATCCGGGAAAGGACAAAGCACTCACAACCTTTCTATCTACAATTTCCTGCAAGCCCTTAATAAAGCACTTCTGTTCTTTTCTACTTAAATCATCCGGATCATCATAAGGTATATAATATGAAGTATAGTAACCATTTTGAGTAAAGACTTCCAAAGCTTTCCAATTTTGCCCTTCTATAATCAACCGTTCTTTCTTTATCTGAAAATATTCCATTAACTTATTCAAACTTAAAAGTGCCGTTATTCTATTCTCAGAAGTCAGATTCTTTATATCCAGCCACATTTTACCTTTTTCCTTTTTCATAAAAGAAAAATAAGATGCCAAACTCAGATTGAAGCTGGTATCAGCATCATGCGTTACATCAAATTTCCGATTCTCACGGAAAATGAGATCGACTTCTATATTCGGATAAATCAGATGCTTCTCATATAACTTCTCCATCGAATTACAACGATGGAGCCAGACTTTATCCGGATAACGGCCTATCTCCCGGAATCCCATAAAGAGGATACACATCAATGTCAATACGATTCCCACCACAAGATGAATTGTTTTCATAATCAGTTTCGATAAAAAAATATTTGAAATAAGTTTTTAGATCCCTGTTTGGGTAATGATATTGCCTGTTTGTAATGACAAATATAAGTTTTTTTATTCAGATAAAAGAATAGAAATAGACGAATCGCCTGTTTCTTGTTGCTAAACTTTCCGAAACGCAAATGTTATTAGACTGCTAATGAAACAAAATTCATTCATTCTGGTGGATATTTAACTAATATTTTATAATTTTGCAGATGTATTTTTTGAATCTTTTGCGAGAAATATGAAAATATCTTTAAACATTAGACGAATTTTTCTTTTTACTGTCCTTTTCATCAGTAGCTCCGTAAGCAGGTGCCAGGTTTATAAATACATAGGACTGGAAAACGGCCTGAGCAACCAGAAAATATATTATATCCAAAAAGACCGAAGGGGATATATGTGGTTCCTAACCCAGGAAGGGGTAGACCGCTATGACGGAAAATATATCAAGCATTACAATTTTTCAGACGACAGTATAAAGCTGGACTCACGAATTGCTTTGAACTGGCTCTATATGGACAGCGGGAATATATTATGGGTAATCGGTCAGAAAGGTCGTATTTTCAGATATGATTCACAGCATGATAAATTCAAACTGGCCTACGTACATCCGGAACTGATCAGAAATAAACCACAGGCATTTCTAAATTACGGTTATTTGGACAAGAGCGACCGCATCTGGCTATGTTATAAAGATAGTATTACATGGTATGATATCCGTACCGGAACGACTTTGCATATGCCGACACCAGTCAACGGTGAAATAACTGCCATTGAACAGACGGATGACAACCATTTCTTTATCGGTACAGGAAGTGGCCTGTTTCATGCCAGGATAGAAAAGGGAAAACTGAATATAATGCCTGATAAAATGATGGAAGGTATCGGCACATCAGTACATGAACTCTACTACCATGCTGTTTCAAAACAACTGTTTGTGGGAAACTATAAAGAGGGAATACTTATATATGACGTGGGGAAAACAGGAAAAGTCATCCCTTGTCAATCACCCAGCAATGTAGAGATAAACCGGATCGTTGCTTTGAATGCCCATGAACTTCTAGTAGCCACGGGTGGGAAAGGTGTATATAAACTGGATATGAATACATGCATGAGTGAGCCCTATATAACAGCTGATTATAATAGTTATAACGGGATGAACGGAAACAATATCAATGATATTTATGTGGATGAGGAGGAACGCATCTGGCTTGCCAATTATCCTACCGGTATTACCGTCCGTAACAACCGCTATGGAAGTTACGACCTGATAAGGCATTCCCTTGGCAACAGTCTTTCACTGGTGAACGATCAGGTTCATGATGTACTGGAAGACAGTGACGGTGACCTCTGGTTTGCAACCAGCAACGGTATCAGTCTTTATCAGACCGATACAAAAGAATGGCGCTCGTTCCTCAGTTCCTTTGATCCGGTACCGGATGATGAGAATCACATCTTTTTGGCACTGTGTGAAGCCTCTCCCGGAGTGATATGGGCCGGCGGTTTTATGTCAGGCATTTGCAAGATAGAAAAGAGGAAAGGATTTAAGATTAGCCATCTTTCTCCTGCTGCTATTGCAGGAGTACGCCCTGACCAATATATATTTGACATTAAGAAAGATTCGGGCGGTGATATCTGGTCCGGTGGATATCATCATTTGAAGCGCATCAATCTTGAGACAAAAAGTGTGCGTCTATATCCGGGAGTAAACTCCATCACTACCATTCAGGAAAAAGACACCCGGCAGATGTGGATTGGTACAAGAATGGGGCTCTACCAGCTTGACAAGGAATCGGGAGTTTATCAGTATGTTGACCTACCCATTGAATCTCCCTATATATGCGCTCTATACCAGAGAAACGACGGCATTCTATATATCGGTACCCGTGGAGCTGGCTTGCTTGTATATAACATTAATAAAAAGAAGTTCATCCATCAGTACCGTACAGACAATTGTGCGCTGATTTCCGACAATATCTATACTATTCTTCCGCGTCAGGACGAGAGTCTCCTTATGGGTACGGAAAACGGAATTACTATTTATTCACCTAGAGAGCACTCCTTCCGCAATTGGACGCGGGAACAAGGATTGATGAGTGTCAATTTCAATACCGGCTCTGCTACAACCTATAGCAAAAATACACTTGTTTTTGGTGGAAATGACGGGGCTGTCAGATTTCCGATAGACATACAAATACCGGAACCGCATTACTCACGTCTATTACTACGCGATTTTATGATAGCCTATCATCCCGTTTATCCGGGCGATGACGGTTCTCCGCTGGAAAAGGATATTGACGAGACCGACCGACTGGAACTGGCCTACGGACAAAACTCCTTTTCTCTTGATGTAGCTTCCATTAATTATGATTATCCTTCCAACATTCTTTATTCATGGAAGATTGACGGTTTTCATAAAGAGTGGAGCCGTCCGAGCCTAGACAATCGAATTGTTGTAAGAAATCTGCCTCCCGGCAGTTATACATTACAGATTCGTGCCATATCCAATGAAGAAAAGTACAAGACCTATGAAACAAGGAGCATTCAGATTGTCATAACACCTCCGGCATGGGCCAGTGTATGGGCTATGGCTGGATATGCAATCCTACTGGTGTTGGTTATGGTTATCATATTCCGTATCATCATACTGCACAGACAGAAGAAGGTTTCGGATGAAAAAACACGATTCTTCATTAATACAGCCCATGATATACGTACTCCACTTACATTAATAAAAGCTCCGCTGGAGGAAGTCATAGAAAACCGTATGGTGAAGGAACAGGCATTGCCGCATATAAATATGGCTCTTAAAAATGTGAATGCATTGCTTCAGCTGGCGACCAACCTGATAAATTTCGAACGGGTAGACGTCTACTCTTCCACCCTTTATGTTTCTGAATATGAATTGAATTCCTATATGGATAATGTTTGTGCTACTTTCCGCAAATATGCTGAAATGAAACATGTCAGGTTTGTTTACGAAAGCAATTTCGACTATTTGAATGTATGGTTTGACAGTGACAAGATGGGATCTATTCTGAAGAATATCCTGTCAAATGCATTGAAGTATACACCTGAAGGTGGCAGCGTACACATTTATGCCTGCGAGGAAGGAAACTCCTGGAGCATCGAAGTGAAAGATACCGGAATCGGCATTCCCTCATGCGAACAGAAGAAACTGTTCAGGAATTGTTTCCGGGGTAGTAATGTCATTAACCTAAAAGTGACAGGTAGCGGAATCGGTCTGATGCTGGTATACAAACTGGTCAAGTTACATAAAGGCAGGATTCAGGTTCAAAGTACTGAGCATGAAGGCACTTGCGTGCAGGTTACTTTCCCGAAAGGGAACAGCCATCTACATAAAGCAAAATTTATCTCCCCCAAGACACCGAATGAATGTTCGGAGACCATCGTACCTGATGGCACTTCAGGGTTATCCATGGAAACATCCCAAGTAAACGGCTCTTTACAACGTATCCTGATAGTAGAAGACAATGATGATTTGCGCAATTATCTTATTGATATGTTCAAAACGAGTTATAATGTCCAGTCCTGCCCGAATGGAAAGGAGGCACTTGTCATAATACGGGAGTTTAACCCAAATCTCGTCATATCCGATATAATGATGCCCGAAATGGGCGGAGACGAACTCTGCTCAGCTATAAAAGGTGATCTTGAAATATCTCATATTCCAGTCATTTTGCTGACTGCACTGGGAGATGAAAAAAATATGCTCGAAGGACTGGAAATCGGAGCGGATGCCTACATCACCAAACCTTTCAGTGTAGGGATACTCAAAGCAACGGTCAAAAACATACTTGCAAATCGTACTTTACTCCGTCAGGTTTATAACAGCATTGAAGATAGAGAACAAACTCTTCCAGTCAATTGCACCAATACCTTGGACTGGAAATTCATAGCCTCTGTCAAGGAATGCATAGAGAATAACATGGGAAATTCGGACTTCAATGTAGACATACTCAGTAGTCAGCATCACATGAGCCGTACAAGTTTCTTCAACAAATTAAAGGCATTGACCGGTTACGCTCCAGCTGATTATATCCGGATGATACGTTTGCAACATGCCTC
>USSR01000122.1 GCA_900557355.1 uncultured Bacteroides sp. | reverse complement strand
AGCGTAAACAGAGGACAAGAGAAAGTTATCGGTTCACGTGACGGTTTGTTTTATATAAACGAAGCCACCGGAGTAGTGAAAAGTTTTGTAAAGCCCGTTTTGACTTCAGATCTGATACTGACAATCAGCTTCTATCAAGGAGAATATTATATCGGTACGTATGGTGGCGGTATGATGGTACTGAATCCGGGAACATTATCTCTGAAATATTTTGCACAAGGCGATACGGAGCTTTTTCAAAAGGGACATATATTCTGTGTGAAACCGGATGCAAAAGGAAATCTTTGGATAGGGACTTCACAAGGACTCTTCTGTTATAACGGACAGACCAAACAGATCAAACACTTTACTAGTGCTAATTCCCAACTGCCGGAGGGCAATGTGTATGAAGTAAGTTTTGATTCTACAGGCAAAGGATGGATTGCCACCGAAACCGGTATGTGTATTTATGATCCGGCTTCTCAAAGTTTACGCTCTAATGTGTTTCCGGAGGGATTCGTTCATCGGGATAAAGTGCGTACTATCTACGAAGATGCTGGACACAATCTCTATTTTATCCGTGAGAAAGGGAGCTTGTTTACATCTACTTTAACGATGGATCGGTTCCAGAACCGCTCTATCTTTTCTACTCTTCCGGACAATTCGCTAATGTCTGTTATAGAAGATAACCAAGGCTGGTTGTGGGTGGCTTGCAATGACGGGTTATTGCGTATCAAAGAAGAGGGAGAGGAATATGATGCTTTCACTTTTAATGATGGAGTGCCGGGACCAACTTTTACGAATGGAGCTGCTTATAAAGATGAAAAAGGACTATTGTGGTTTGGTAACACTAAAGGACTGATTTATGTCGATCCGAAACGTGTGGACGAAGTGCGTGGCAAGGTTCGTCCGATTGTATTTACCGATATACTGGCTAATGGCGTACCTTTTACCAGTTCCTCTTTGAAATACAACCAGAATAATTTGACTTTCTGTTTCACAGATTTCGCCTATGGTCTGCCATCTGCCTTACTATATGAATATCGATTGGAGGGAGTGGACAAGGACTGGAAACTATTGGCTGCGCAGAACGAAGTCTCTTATTACGGACTTTCTTCTGGAACTTATACTTTCCGTGTACGCCTTCCGGGAAATGAGCAATCGGAAGCTATCTGTCAAGTGACAGTACGCCCTATGATACCTTGGTGGGGATGGACGCTTTCCATTTTATTAATCGTAGGAATTATAGCCTTTATACGGTATTATGTCTGGAAACGTATGCGTCGTTTGCTTGTTTCTTCTGCTTCGCTGGTTTCGGCATCATCAGTAGAGGAGGCGATACAACAAAGAGAACAGTCTGTAGAACATCCGGAAGTAATTTCAGAGCAACAACCTTCCGTTGTTGAAGAGAAATATAAGACCAATAGACTGACTGAAGAGGAATGTAAAGAACTCCATAAGAAACTGGTGGCTTATGTGGAGAAAGAAAAGCCATATATCAATCCCGACTTAAAAATGGGTGACCTGGCTGCTGCATTGGATACTTCCTCACATTCATTATCGTATCTTTTGAACCAGTATCTTAATCAGTCCTATTATGACTTTATAAACGAATACCGTGTCACTCAATTCAAGAAAATGGTGGCGGACAGCCAATATTCACGTTATACATTGACTGCATTGGCGGAACTTTGTGGATTTAGTTCGCGTGCTTCTTTCTTCCGGTCATTCAAAAAGAGTACGGGAGTTACTCCGAATGAATACATCCGTAGTATTGGCGGCACAGCCAAAGAAGAGTAACTTTTCGACTTATTATCCCTGAAATCTATTTTGCATCCATATTCCCTTCACCCTTCACTTCTCCCTGTTCATCGGGGTTAGAGGGTGAACCCTGCCCTTTCACTTGGTGAACCCCTTCTCTTTTATTCTTTTCCTATCTCCAATCTGTTATTAGATAAGTTCTTCTTCTCCCCATCTAAACTTCCTTTTCCTTAATTGCAAAGTTGTTTTTTATAGGAAGCAAACTTTAAATGCAAGTTTTGTTTTTATAATCAAAGCTTGCATTTATAAAAACAAAGCTTGCAATTATATAATCAGAACTTTCATTTATAGTTTATCATTAACCAAAAGCAACTTTGCAACAAGGGCAAAACAAGTTTATCATTAATGAAAAGGAACTTATCTCTTAATGTCCTGCATCATCATTAGCCTGAATGTAAGATAAAGGGAAGGCCAAAATGGTGAAGAAAGGGACTAAAGAGGTGAAGGGGGTGAAAGCAAATGGGTATAAGGAGAGCGAAAATACATTGTTTTTTAGTAAACAGAGTATCAGATTATAAAATGAGACTCTGTTTGCTGTGAGTGTAACTAGCTGATATTTAGTGAAATATATGCGAATAAGTCTATCTGGATTCTCAGAGATTACTCCGCCCTATTTTCAAGCTGTTATATCCGAAATCCCCTCTATATTTGCATCGTGATCAAAACCGAAAAAGATAGTATTATGGAGACAATAGCTAACACTTACAACGACATTATCACCCGTTCTTATGAAGAATATTATCAGGTGATTCTTACCTATATTACTTATCGTATCACTCATCGCTACGAAGCGGAGGATCTAACTCAAGATGTATTTGTACGTCTGCTGGACTACAAACAAATGCTCCGTCCCGACACAGTGAAATATTTCCTGTTCACTATTGCCCGCAATATTGTAATCGACTATATCCGTCGTTATTATAAGAAGCAGGAAATAGATAGCTACATCTATGATACTATGTCTACTTCTACCAATGAAACAGAAGAAAAAATTATCGGTGATGATTTAATGACAATGGAACGGACTCGTCTGGCTGCCATGCCCGAACAACGTCGGTTAATTTATACATTAAACCGTTTTGAAAATAAAACTTCTCCGGAAATCGCTAATGAACTGAATCTAAGTTGTAGGACGGTAGAAAACCACCTATTTCTTGGACGTCGTGAAATGCGCGAATTCTTCCGAAATTGTATATAATCTTATTCATTAATAAATAACCCTTTGTGCTTATGGAAAAGGAGTCAGAATTTACAAAGAGGTGTTTGTATGCCTCATCTTATTTTAGAGAACAAGAATTTAATACTATTTTTAAACCTCAAATTTAATTTTATGAAACAGAGAAGATTTATGTTTAAACTACAATCTAACAAGGCGGTTACGCTTGCTTTAGGACTGATGCTAGGATTATGTCCTGTTTCAAGAGGGTATGCAGCTCTGGATGATAGTCAAATAGTAACACAAATGCAGAAAAAGGTCAAGGGGCAAGTACTTGATGCTACTGGAGAGCCTTTAATAGGTGTGAATGTGAGTGTTATAGGGCAGACCGGAGGTACAATAACAGATATAAATGGAAATTATTCATTAGATGTGCGTAAGGGAGCCAAGCTGAAATTTTCATATATTGGCTACAAGGAGCAGGTTATTGAAGTGGGAGATCCGACTGTAATTAATGTGAAGATGAGTGAAGATTCGGAAGTACTTGATGAGGTCGTAGTCGTTGGTTATGGTGCGCAGAAGAAAGAATCATTGACTGGTGCTGTAACTGTTGTAAGCGATAAAATGATAAAAGATAAAGGTACCCTTTCTAATCCGGCACAAGCATTGCAGGGACAGGTTCCAGGTGTTATTATTACCCGAAATTCAGCGGCTCCCGGTGATGAAAGTTGGAATATGAAACTACGTGGATCATTCTCGAAAAACAATTCGGATCCCTTGATAATCATTGATGGTGTAGAAGCAGAATCATCAGTGTTTGGTCAGCTGAATCCATCTGATATTGAATCCATTAACTTCTTGAAAGATGCGTCTGCTGCGATTTACGGAAGTAAAGCAGCCGGCGGTGTTATTTTGGTACAAACTAAAAAGGCAAAAGCCGGTAAAACCAAAATAGAGTACAACGGATCAGTAACAGCTAAACTTGTGGGATTGCAGCCTACTCTGATGACTTTGGATGAATGGGGAGATGCAGTTATTCAAGCTCGTACTAATGATGGTTACAAGTCAGATGATACTTGGTTAAGATATGTAGCGTTGGCAAAGGCCAACCGGGGACACTATATTGATCTGAACCATAGCCAAAACCCTTATGCTAATGCATTTACTGATGTAAAGGACTTTGTGTTTTTTGATACGGATTGGCAGGATATTTTGTGGGGTACTACAGCATCTACTTCACATGAATTAAGTGTAGCTGGAGGAACAGACAGAAATACTTATCGGTTGTCGGCACGTTACATGTACGATGGAAGTAACTTGAAATGGGGAAATAACAATAACCAGAGATATAATCTTCGTTTAAGTAATACGTTCCATGTGACAGATGCTTTTGAGATAGAATCGGTTATCGCCTATTCTCGTCAAGATCAGGTTGCTCCGACACAGATTGGTGCAGCATTGACCTCTTCGGTGCAGCAACCTGGATTTCCATCATCAACGATAGATGGCAAACCTTATGCCTGGGGTACTTGGGGAGCTCCAAACTGGTATTGCGAATTGGGTGGTGACAATAAATTGAAAGTTTCCGGAGTGAACATCAGTGAGACCTTCAAATATAAGTTTAACAAACATTTTGATGCTGTAGCTACCCTGGGGTATAATACATCTACCTCTACGCGGGATATTCAAGGTAAATCTATCGATTGGTATAATTATGCCGGTACAGAAGTGACAATGACCAATCCGACGGCTGATAAGAATTATTATTATAAGACTTTTTCGCGTACGGATATGTACACGTTGAATGCTTATTTAAACTGGCATCAGACATTTGCGGAAAAACATAATCTGGCAGCTATGATCGGTACTCAATACAATCTGAAAGAGTATGATTATACACCGGTTAAAGCACAGAATATATTACCCTCACTGGAAATTATTAATGGTACGGGCGAAGTACTATTGAAGAATTCATCCAATGATGGTCCTGAAAAATGGCACGAAGGCCTATTATCTTATTTTTCCCGCTTAAACTATAATTATAAATCAAAGTATTTATTGGAAGGTAATTTCCGTTATGATGGTTCATCTAAATTCCAACCGGAAAACCGATGGGCATTTTTCTGGGGAGTATCTGGCGGTTGGCGTCTTAGTGAAGAAGAGTTTGTTAAGAAACTGAATCTTTTTGATGAGTTAAAGTTGAGATTGTCTTATGGTACAGTTGGTAATCAGGGAGGTATTGATCGTTATGACGGCGTTCAGCTTTATAATTACTCGCAGAATTCAGGTGCTTTAATCGGAAGTAGCAAGATTTCTTACATTGACACGAATGGTAAACTGTTGAGCACAGATCGTAGTTGGGAAACAATTAAGAACTATAATATAGGTTTGGATTTCGGCCTGTTCAACAATAGATTGACAGGAACTGTTGAAGTTTTCTGGAAAGACTGTAACAATATGCTGATTGATGTCACTTATCCTGGAATATTGGGTGACAAAGCGCCTACTGCAAATGTTGGAAGCTTTAAAGCCAATGGTTGGGAAGGTACATTAAACTGGTCTGATAAAATAGGTAAAGTCTCTTATCATGTTGGTGGTACTTTTACATATACCACTAATGAATTGACAGATAATGGAGGTAGTGCTACGATTAAAGACGGTGTACGTTCCGATCGTGAAGGATATCCATTGAATTCAGTATTTGGTTTAAGATATTGTGGAAAGATTCAAACGCAGGAAGAATTGGACAAATATATGAATCGTTATGGAGAAAATAACTCTATAGATATGCCGGCTATGTTGCGTCTGGGTGATAATATGTTTGAGGATGTGAACCGTGATGGCAAATTGACTGAAGAAGATTTTGTATATTTAGGAACGGATGATCCGAAAATATCTTTCTCATTCAATGCCGGTTTAGAGTGGAGCGGCTTTGATGTATCTGTCATTTTCCAAGGAGTAGGCAGACGTACAGTTTGGCGTGACGGGGACAATAGCAGTAATGTAAACTGGCGAGTTCCGATGAGATCTGTCTATATGAATACGACTAATCAGTCTGTAGGAAACGTATGGTCTCCGGAAAACCCGAATGCACATTATCCTACTTATACAAATACGTCGCAGATTAATAACTATAACTACAGATGTTCTTCCTGGTCTGTTGAAGATGGTTCTTATCTTCGTTTGAAGAATATAACTTTGGGTTATACACTACCATCTGCTCTGCTTGCAAAAACAAAGGTATTGAGTTATGCCCGTTTGTATATCTCTGGAGCTGATTTGTGGGAGACATCTAAGATTAATGATGGCTGGGATCCGGAAGCTTCTCGTAAAGTATCAACTTATGGCCGCTATCCTTTCACCAGAAATGTAACAGTTGGATTAAATTTAACCTTTTAAACATTGAATAATATGAAATTATATAAGATAAAAAGTTTCCTCATACTTGCAGCAGGACTGATGCTACACTCTTGTCTGGATTTGGACCCGCAGGATCAATTAGCTGAAACAAATATCTGGAGTTCTCCTGCCGATTATAAATTGTTTGCTAATCAGTTCTATAGTTGGACACGTGACTTTAGCTCACTTGATAATAATTCAACGAAGCCTTTACATTCGGATTATAACTCCGACCTGTTTACATGCAAAGACGACCGCAATCGTTTTAGCAACGGAACAAACTCTGTTCAAGAGTCAGATGGTAATTATGGCTCGGCTTATGCACATATCAGACGTACGAACCTGTTATTGCAAAATGCAAGTAATTACGCTAATCAAACGGATATTGCACAATACGTAGGAGAGGCCAAATTCTTCCGTGCCTATTTCTACTTTGAATTGGTTCAGCTTTATGGAGATGCGATTATTGTAAAGAAACCATTGGATGTGACAGATCCGGAACTGAAAACCGCCAGAAATGATCGTAGTGAAGTAATTGATTTCGCTATTGAAGATTTAGAGGCCGCAGCAGAACTATTACCTAAATTTTCGGAGTTAAGTACTGAAGATAATGGCCGAATCAGCCAAGAGGGTTGTTGGGCTTTCTTGTCGAGAGTGGCTTTGTATGAAGGGACTTGGCAAAAGAGCCGTGGCAATGCAGAACGTGGTAAAGCGTTGCTGGACATTGCAGCGAAAGCTTCCGGAAAGGTAATAGCTAGTAATACTTTTAGCTTGTTTAAACCGGAAGCATTGGGAGATAGTGCGCAGAAATATATGTTCATCCTGGAAGATGTCAAATCAAATCCGGCTGGATTACAGAAGAGTGCGAATAAAGAGTATATATTCTCACGCCGTCATGATGAAGTATTGGCTCCTATTGGTACAAATATAACCAAAGGTAGTTTGATAAATGTAATATGGGTTAGCCGGAAATTTGCTAATATGTATCTCTGTCAGGATGGTTTGCCTATTGAAAAGTCGGAGATGTTTGATCTTTCTAAAGGATATGATAAAATGGATTCGGAATTCATGAACCGTGATAATCGTATGCGATATACTTTGGCTCGTCCACATGATAATTTTTGGAGTAATAATAATCCTCGTGTAACATGGAAGAGTGATGCTGAAGATCTGAAGTCAGCTTCCATTAAGAATTACATCCCGGATACCGGCACTGGTTATCATAATCAGAAATGGGCATCAGAGCGTGCCGTAAAGGATAAGTTTGAAGGTTATGATTATCCTATCATTCGTTATGCAGAAGTTCTGTTGAATTATGCCGAAGCAGTATTCGAACGTGATGGAGCGATTTCGGATGATGATTTGAATCTTTCTCTGAATCTGGTTCGTTGCCGTGTCAATACTAAAATGCCTAAGTTAACAAACAGTTTTGTGTCGGAACATGGATTGGATATGAGAACAGAAATACGTCGTGAACGTACTATCGAACTCTATAATGAGGGTTTCCGCCTGGATGATTTGAAGCGTTGGAAAACAGCGGAAACAGAAATGCCACAGGATATTTTAGGTGTTAAGTGGAAAGGTACTGAATATGAAACAACTTGGTCTAAGTGTCCTCATCCTAGAAATGATGATGGTATTCTGGTTCTTGAAACCGGACGGAAATGGGCTGAAAAGAATTACTTGTTCCCATTACCAAAAGATCAGTTGCAACTGAATCCTAATTTGAAGCAGAATCCGGGATGGGAATAAATAGATTGAAGAATTAAAAACATGAATCGTATGAAAAATAGATATTCTTTTTGGATGAATAAACTTTGGATAGTTGGTTTTATGACCGGATGTCTGACCTTGTCTTCATGTGACGATGAGAAAGACCTGACGACTGGAATGCCCGAGAATCAATTAATTAATAATATAGTTTTAAAAGTTACGAAACAATTGCCGGTAGCAATTGGTATGGATACGACTATTGTACATAGTATTGTTCCGGCAAATCCTACGAATCCTGAATTGCTATGGACTTCCTCTGATGAGTCTGTTGCCACTGTTGCTCAAGATGGGACAATCACTGGTAAGGCGGTGGGAACAGCTGTCATTACTGTAATGCCGGCTATTGGATTTGGGGTGACAAACTCTACCTTACAGACTGTTGAGGTAACGGTAGTACCTGAAATTATAAAAGCCACTTCCATCGAATTTACTAATGAAGATGCCGATGGTAATCCGTTGACTGAATTATATCAGATGGATGACGTGCAATTGACTTACAATATTTTGCCGGAAAACCATACTTACTCCTATTTGACATGGAAGAGTAGCGATGAAGGCATTGCAACAGTTGATGAAAATGGTAAAGTAACAGGTGTTGAACCGGGTAATGTCACTATTTACGCTTACACACATGACGATAGCGGAGTCATTGGTAAAATTGATTTGAAGATATTGCCATATATTCCAGTAGAGGATATAACTATTCGTCCGTATGATGATATGTTATATATGGATGAAGTAATCACTTTAGATTATACATTTACTCCTGAATCGGCAACTGCAAGTACAGTTGAATGGACTTCTAGTGATGATAAAATTGTCACGGTAAAACAAGGTAAAGTTACCGCAGTAGGCTTTGGAACAGCTGTTGTTACGGCAAGATGTATTGCGAATGATAAATCGGCTTCAGTTACGATTACTGTTGAGGCAGGAGCATGGATCTGGGATAAACGTAATAACTTTAAGAACTGGGAAATTAGTCAGGCTTATTCAAGTTTTGTCATTCAGGATGGTAAGATGGTAGTAACTTGCGGTCAGCAGAATGCGGATATGAAACGTGCCGATTTAAGACTTGCGGCCAGTGCGACGGCACCTGTTTACATGAACTGGGGAAATTATCCGGTACTTGCATTGCGAACGGATCTTCCTGGTGGTGGTAAAGGCGTAGGCAAAGGCGGTGTTTATACCTTGAATCTGGCACCTGTTACCGGAAGTGGTGCAAATAAAGCTGAAAATAATGGACTCTTGCTGGATGATGGTACCCGAATGTTATATTGGGATGTTTCAGCTTGGGGAAATGTTTCGACAACAGAAACAATTCCGTACAGAACATTTGAAGTCAAAGTTGCTGATATTTATAACCAGAACTTGCCAACAAGTAAATATACTGTGTATTGGATTAGAACCTTTAAGAGTGTAGCAGAAGCGGAAGCCTTTGCTAAGGCTGAAGTGAAAGCTGAAAACTAAGTATTTAATATATAAAATAATATATTGTATTCCATGAAAAAGAATTTTATACTAACAATAGCTTTGTTCGCAACTGTCACATTGAGTGCATGCAGCGAGATTGAAGATGGAGTAAATAGAATGGATGAATGGGAAGATGAAAAGATAGAAGTCGACTATCCTGCCAGTTTCGTACATCCGGGTATAATGCATACGAATAATGATATTGAACGTCTTCGTGAAATAGTGACGAACAGAGAGCAACCAGGGTATGGTTGTTATGAGATTTTTGCCAGTGATGCTCGTTCGAAAGCAGATTATACACTTCAGGGACCTTATAAAGAAATTTATCGGGGAAATGATAATGGGACTCGTCCGAGTATTCAGGGTAAATATGAAAGTGATTTTAATGCAGCTTATCAAAATTCTGTAATGTATGCAGTAACACAGGACGAGGCTCATGCTAAGAAGGCAACAGAGATTCTTATGGCTTATGCCAATACATTGGAAGCTATTGTTGCAGGAGATCAGCCATTATTAGCTGGTATTATGGGAGTGAAATTTATGTATGCTGCTGAAATGATGCGTTACTTGTATCCTAAGGGAATGACTGATGAAAATTTTGCCAAGGTCTGCTCCATGTTTAAAAATATATTTGTTCCGATACTCGATGATTTTATGGCAACTCCGGCTTATACGAATGGTAACTGGGGAGCATCTGTCAGCATGTCTTATATAGCAGCTGCCGTACTTTTCAATGATCTGGATATGTATAAGAAAGCTGTAGACTTTTATTGTAACGGGATAGATAACGGAACAATCCGGAATTATATAGATGGAGAGACCGGACAGTGTCAGGAGAGCGGGAGAGATCAGGCTCATGCTCAATTGGGCTTGGCATGTTTATCTGTGACTTGTGAAATCGCATACAAACAAGGTACCGACTTATATGGAGTGTTGGATAATCGCTTGCAGAAAGGTTATGAATATACTGCGCAATATAATGCCGGGCATGATGACGTGCCTTTCAAAACATGGAAAGATATTACTGGCAAGTATTGTAGTTGGACGAAGATTTCAAGTGACCAGCGAGGCGTATTCCGTCCGGTTTATGAAATGGTGTACAATCACTATGTGAACCGCAAGCGTGGGAGTATGAAATATACAAAAGAAGTGATTGATAAGATCCGCCCTGAAGGTTACTATTATGAGCACTTTGGATTTGGAACTTTCTTATTCAACGATAAGGCAAAATAAAGATCGTTTTATCTTGAAATTCTGATATAGAGGGGAAGATATCAAAGTGAAAAAGAGCCTTTGGTATCTTCCTTGTTACTGTTATCCGTATGATGACATAGAGTCTGTGAAACATTATAATTGAAAAAAGAATATATGAATATTAAGAAGAGAGTGTTTTCTTTGCTCAGTTCATGCTATGTAGTAGGTTGTCTGTTTGCCCAGAATATATTGATATCTACTCCGGCAACTTCATTAGTATTGTCGGCTCCAGAAAAAGGAGAGCTGAAATACATATATTATGGCGCCAAGCTGTCTGATAGAGATTTTCAAACTATCGGAAGTCTGGATAAAGGCAAATATGCAGCTTATCCGGTTTATGGGCTGAACTGCCCGTCTGAAGTTGCTTTGGCAGTGAAGCATAATGATGGTAATATGACTCTTCAACTTGAAGTTGTGAAAGTTGAAAGTTCCCATCAGGACGAAGCGAACCTGACCATCATTTCTTTGAAAGATAAAGTTTATCCTTTTTATGTGAAAATGTTCTATAAGGCATATCAGGATACAGATATTATTGAAATATGGAGTGAAATCAGCCATCAGGAGAAGAAAACAGTAGTACTTAATCAATTTGCTTCAGCTTATTTGCCTATTCGTAAGGGAGATGTCTGGTTATCACATTTGTATGGTGCCTGGGCCAATGAAGGACGCTTGGAAGAGGTGCCGTTAGAAGCCGGAATGAAAGTAATTAAAAATAAAGATGGAGTACGCAATTCGCACACAGCTCATGCAGAAGTAATGTTTTCTCTTGATGGAAAACCTCGGGAGAATGAAGGACGTGTTATTGGTGCCGCTTTGTGTTACAGCGGAAATTATAAATTGCGGATTGATACAGACGAGAGTGATTATCACCATTTTTTCGCAGGTATTAACGAGGATAACTCCACCTATAATTTAAAAAATGGAGAGATTTTTCGTACACCGGAACTGGCTTTGACCTATAGCGATGAGGGTTTAAGTGGAAGTAGTCGTAATTTTCACCGTTGGGCTAGGTTGCATAAATTGGCTAACGGTACAAAGTTGCGTAAGATTTTGTTGAATAGCTGGGAAGGTGTTTATTTTAAAATTAATGAGGATGGCATGAATCAAATGATGGCAGACATTGCCTCCATGGGAGGTGAATTGTTTGTCATGGATGACGGATGGTTTGGCGACAAGTACCCTCGTAGAACGGATAAGACTTCCTTAGGGGATTGGGTCGTAGATAGAAAGAAACTTCCGTCAGGGATAGGAGGATTGCTTGAAAATGCACGGAAAAATGGAGTAAAGTTTGGTATCTGGATTGAACCGGAGATGGCAAATACGACAAGTGAATTGTATGAAAAGCATCCTGACTGGATACTCAAAGCTCCTAATCGTGAATTGGTTTTAGGCCGTGGAGGCACACAAGTTGTGCTCGATTTAGCTAATCCGAAAGTTCAGGACTTTATTTTTGGTATGGTAGATAATTTGATGACAAATTATCCGGAAATAGATTATATTAAATGGGATGCTAATATGTCTATAATGAACCATGGCTCCAATTATTTATCAGATAATGACCAGAGCCATATGTATATCGCATATCATAAAGGCTTCGAGACGATTTGCCAACGTATTCGCGCTAAATATCCGGAGGTTACCATACAAGCTTGTGCTAGTGGCGGCGGGCGTGTCAATTATGGCCTGTTGCCTTATTTTGACGAGTTTTGGGTAAGTGATAATACGGATGCTTTGCAACGGGTTTATATGCAATGGGGAACATCTTATTTTTTCCCGGCAATTGCAATGGCTTCTCATATCAGCGCATCTCCCAATCATCAGACTTTCCGTCGTATTCCATTAAAATATCGCATAGATGTGGCCATGAGTGGGCGTTTGGGAATGGAGATACAACCACAGGATATGACAACAGAAGAGAAAGAGCTTTGTAAGAAAGCAATTGCAGAATATAAAGAAATTCGTCCGGTGGTACAGTTTGGGGATATTTATAGATTAATTTCTCCTTATGAAAAACAGGGAGTTGCTTCGTTGATGTATACTTCACCGGAGAAAGATAAGGCTGTGGTATATTGGTGGAAATTAGAGCATTTTCATAATCAACACCTGCCACGTGTGCAGCTATATGGTTTAATTCCGGAAGCGAACTATCAAATCCGTGAGCTGAATAGAATTGATACCCAGCCATTGAGTTTTGAGGGAAAAGTATTTAGCGGGGCATATCTTATGGCGAATGGATTAGAAATTCCTAATAATCATATTGTAGATAGAAAGATGCGAAATGATTATTCTAGTAGAGTACTTTATTTGAAGAAGATGGAATAAATCAGGAAATTAAGAAAAAATGATGAAGGGGATTAGGTATTTACCTAATCCCCTTCGTATATATAAGCAAATAGGTTAAG
>USSR01000121.1 GCA_900557355.1 uncultured Bacteroides sp. | reverse complement strand
TTTGTTAGGGCATACAAATACCAGAATGACAACCCATTATGCCAAGTTAATAGACAGGTGTATAGGTGAACAAATGGACAAGTTAATGGACACATTTGGAGAAGAAGGTAACGATTAAGGTTAGTTAAAATCCAATCAATCCCACTTACAGTAAGCAATGTAGGTGGGATTTTCTTTTTAACTTTACACCAGAATTTAATTAATATATGAATGGAACAGATTAATGCCTACGATAATGTTGGAGCACACAATGCCATTAAATCCATAATGTTAAAAAAGGAACGCATCAGCATGCAATTAGGCATGGATAAAGGAGGATATGACTGTGCTTGGTTAGAATCCAAAACAGAAGCAAAGTTTAAATATCAATTATCAGAAGAAGGTTTCTTCTGGTTACTCAGATACATGCAGAAAGGAGAGACAGAAGACTATGGTGTAAAGCCATCCCAAGTTACTCCAGAAGAAAATATTGGTGGTGATTTCCAATTAGCAATGCTACATGCGTTTATTGATTGCGAGTTTCATGTACATTGCACCCCTCTATTTAGAGAAGTAAATGGCTACATTAGTGCTTTGGCTTCATTTGCAAATGGTAAAGTATTGTTTAAAGTTAGGCGTACAGAAGAATTAATAGATTACCTAAGAGAAAAAGGGTTTGCAATTTAGCTTAACGACCTACATAAGAGAAGTTATTCATACCCTACCAATCAGAGAAGTACAATGATAATCAAGCATATAGAGATAAGAGATACTACCAACAAAAAGATTCAGTATCTGACAGAGGTACTACCAGAAATCCCTACTAATACCATACTTTATAAAAAACTCACTGGACTTGGTGCTACCTATGGTGAAATCAAAGCTAACAGGAATTCTATCATTGTAGAGCCTAATGTTCCTGTTATTATAGGTAAATGCAATGATAGCAAACATAAGGAAGACAACCTGTTTGGAGTATATGAAGGTATCTATACAGACGATATAATTAAATATCTGGAAAAGAGTAAGCACAAGTATTACAAGATACTTACTACCCCAGAGAGTTTTAAGAAAGTAAAAGATGCTTTTGAAGCAATGGATATGGATATACGTTTCAAATGTTTTCTATTATTCGACGAATGCCATAAAGTTGTTAAGGATATTGATTACAGAGGTGATATAACATTACCCCTTGATGATTTCTTTGAATTTGAACAAAAAGCCCTCGTATCAGCTACACCTATAGAATTAACAGACCCTCGCTTTGGTAAACAGAATTTTCAAATTATAGAAATTAAACCTACATTCGACTATACCAAAACTATACTGATTAGCCATACCAATAATATATTAAAAGATACAAAAGACGTTCTTTCATTAATTAGAGGCAAGAATAACAATGACAATAATCAGTGTAATTGCTTCTTTATAAATTCAGCAGATGTTATCTATTCACTAATGACGCAAATGAATATTTTGGACAATTCAGCAGTCTTTTGCGCTCCAAAAAGTGTGGATAAGTTAAAGCAACAGAAGTTCAAGAACGCATATCCCAAATGGAGTAAAGAACACATGAAACAACACAACTTCTTTACTTCCAGATACTATAACGCATTGGATATTGAATTGGAAGAAAAGCCAGACGTTATTATCATAACTGATATTTTCTTTGCAGAGCAAACTATGACAGACCCTTACAGTGATGTTATCCAGATAATAGGAAGATTTAGGAATGGAGTTTCCAATATTATTCATATTACCAATACAAAACAGGACTTACCTCAACGAAGCCCAGAAGAAATTAAGCAATTCATCAATAGTAGTGAAGCCATTTACAACACCCTAACCAGTTACTATAACACAGCCACGACTAAGGAAGCAAGAGACGCATATCGTTCAGCACTTGACAGCCTACCATATAACAGATTACTTGATAAGAATAATAACAAGAACTGGTTTGCCATCGACAATTATATCAACGAAGAAACCTTAAAAGGATATTATCACGATAAGAATTCACTCATTAATGCTTATAAGAATGTAGATACTTTCCATGTTGAAATGATGAACTTCTACTATCCATTAGGAGATACAGAGCGACTTAAGCGAGAAAATAAATCCATATCAATCAAGGAGAAACGAAAAGTAGTAGTTGCGCAACTGGATATGTTGGGTGAGTGTATTACAGAAATGGATATAGAGTTTAAGAAAGAGCTTATCTGGACTGATGCTTTTATAGTGGAAGCATACGACTGTTTAGGAAAAGAAGAAATAGAACGTTTGAATTATTCTCAACCCAAAATAAAGGAAGCTATAATTTTAAAACAGTATAAAGGTAAAAGTCAAGGAGGGGAAACCATCTTACTAATTAAGAACTCATTTAAGGTAGGACAAAAGTACAAGTTAGATTACATTAAGAAAGAAATCAAACGCATCTATGAATTAATGGAAGTTCCTGCCCATAAAGCTATTACAAGCAGAACTATTGATGAGTTCTTTCATACAGACGATTCTTGGATTGGTAAGGATAAGGCTAAACTGATTATCAGCGAAAGAGTTTAAGAAGAGTTGGGGCTACCACTACTTTTTTTGAGGAAGAAGGTTTTTATAGCCCCCCTTAAAAAAAAGTTGAATGTTTGAAATCAATTCACAATTATCAATAACATCTAAAATATCATATCTAATAGTTCAGTTATCGACAATCTGAATTATTGGGTATCATCATTACTTAAATATGACTATTCAAAGTTGTGGTCTTTTCATTAGGACACTTACCAGAAGTTCAGTATCTTTGTATTACTTCAAGTAAATGAAATACAGACACTTCCAACTTACCAAGATTGACGACAAATAACCTATCTAAAGTCAAGTTTACCACAATGGAAGAATTTACCTATGAGCAAATTAGAGAAAAAGCACTAAAACAGGGAGTACCAGATACCAAACGACACGTAAGCCTGTGGGCTACCCTTAACAATTACATGAGATGTAGGAGAATGAAACAAGGTAAGAGATTTACCACTTATGTACTGTTACAGATGTTGGCTTACTAAAAACATAATAATCTGAGATAAAGAGTTAATTTTATAAGATTATAAGGGTGTGCTTATTCACTTTTTGAAGCGTGCTCTTTCACCCCCTGTCTACATTCCAGATACTACATTCCATATAGCCTACCTGCAAAGTTCTTGCGAACTTTTTAGTAGGTGAGCTAAGTAATAATACACAAATCAATTAATATGTGGTATTACAATAATAATTTCTATGAGAAACTAAGCGAATTGAGAAAAAGAAACAGATTAAGCTCTACTAAATTAAGATTCTTATTAAAGACCAATCAAGTCATATTGATACAACATATTGAGCGTTTGCCTTATGAGTTACGAAATACTACCATTCAAGGATTATACAGTAATGAGCAATAATCTGATGCAGAACTTAGGTTGTTCTGACGTTTACAGAACCTATGTATTACTACTTACAGCAGATAAAGAAATGCTGAGAACTGATACTACCTTAGGGCAATTAGCAGTATTTGTTGGAGATGAAGAGAGTAATTACAAAAAGGGAAAGACTTCTAAATCATTCAATGACAAATTGAGGGAAACTGGTGAGGTTTCCATTACAGATAAAGATAGTGGATGTACAGACAGACATTGGACTGATTACACATTTCTCCCAGTAATGAAAGGGCATTATAAGAGAATTGGCAGAGAGTTCTACGATAACTATAATACTCTTGATTTAAAACTAAGAGGATTCATTTTAAAACTGTTCAGTGTGACAGAACCACATAGTTACATTATAAAATCGTCCATGAGGGAATTAAAGAAGCTCATCCACATGGGACATGATACTATCAATTCGCAAATTAAGATATTAAAGGATTTGGATTTGTTAGAAGAAATAGGAGATTACAAAGTGCTAAAAGTTAAAGGATTGAGAATAGACATCCCCAAAGATAGTTATGTAGAAGAAATGAAAGCTATGTTTGAGCACATGATTATGGTTAATGAGAGTAACAATATTCCATTATCCAGAGAATGTATGATTTACAAGAAATATAAAGAGAATGATTTTAAAGACATAAGGAATATGTACGCATTAATGAAAAAGCTCGTTAATGGTACTATTGGCAGGAAAACCAAGACAAAAGAAAAAGTAGTAACTGATATTATAATGTAATCATAGATAAAGTAGCACCATTACATACTACTCAAACGATGCAGCATATAAACTACCCCTCTAAATAAGCCCCCCTACCTTTTTAAATTGAAGGTTACTTTATGTAAAGTTATCTCTATTTAGAATAGCTACATATCTAAAATTTCAAATTCATAAATATGTAGAGCGATTTAAACACCCCCACTGTAACCAATAATGCCCCCCACCAAGATTTGAGATAAATTATAATATGCGTGAAAGTTCACAGCCTCAAACTCAAAAAGTAGTACCTATTTTAAACCTTTCGACATATCCAGTCTAAAGGCTTATATAGTGATACACACATTTCAGTCTGATTTGTGAGCTTTCATTTTCACATTCGCATTTACTCAAAATTTACAAAGTACTCATTATTAAAATTGGGCTTATGGAAACAGGAGATTATCTATTAGTGGTAGTTCTTATTGTGTTGGTGGTAGTTGGGTTAATCATTAATCCAGTAATCGCTATTGCATTTGTTTTCTTTCTATTCATGCGTGGCAGTGTTAAAAAGCAAGAAGCTGAAAACAAGAGCAATGCAAAGTATTACAGAGATGTTATACAAGGCAAAAGGGATGCAAGAATAGCAAAGGAATTAGAGAGGAACAAGAACACTAAAAAATAGATTATGGAAGCATTAGACTTACTACCTAAGAGAAGAAGTGATTTACAAGAAATCGCTGAAACAGTTGATTACATGGAAGTAGTGGAACAACCTAAAAAGGATAATCTACACTTCATTGAAGCTAACACAAAAGAAGTTGATTTACAGCATTTAAAGACAGATTGTATTGTGCCAGTCTTTTCTAAGGACAATGAACTTACAATCTCACACCCTAACTTTATTGAAACTGTTTGGGATGCTGCAAACTCATTCTTTAGTGGTGAACGAATTGACAAACCAGACATTAGAGTATCACACATTGTTAAAGGTCGTATTCCAGAAGCTATACACAAACCAGTGAACCAACTTTTAGAATCTGACAAGACACAATACTATGAGAGAATGATGTTCTGTTTTGAAGTGCCAACTATCTATGAAACGATTGAAGGGAACAAACTTACCTTATCTATTGGTGGCGTTCGTGCCTATAATCACATGAATCTATATTCCAAAAAGGGAATAGAGAAATTCAAGGTCTTTATAGGGTTTAAGAATCAAGTATGTTGTAACTTATGTGTGTTTACTGATGGGCTGAATAGCTGTTTGGAAGTTTCTAATACTAACGAGTTATATCGTGTCGTATTGGAAATGTTCAACAACTACAATCCAGCCAAACACATACATTTGATGCAAACGCTTACTGATTCTTATCTTACTGAACACCAGTTTTGCCAACTATTAGGAAGAATGAGACTTTATCAATCATTGCCACAAGGCTATCAAAAGGACATTCCAAGAATGTTGCTTACTGATACACAAATTAATAGTGTATCTAAAGCATACATACAGGATGAAAACTTTGGTAGTTTAGGCAGTGATATTAATATGTGGAAATTCTACAATTTGCTGACAGGTGCAAATAAGAGTTCCTATATTGATAGTTTCTTAGACAGGTCGTTAAATGCTACAGAAATGGCAGTAGGCATAAATTCAGCCTTACATGGGGATGAGAAATACAAGTGGTTTTTAGATTAGTGGTATTTGGGAGTATTCAGTATTCTCAATTTACCATTACTAAAACATTCACTTCTCTACAAAGTGAACATTCTGTTATCATTCAAGTAGTTAGATTACATCTAACATTTGGGTGCTACATGGAATGTTCACTTTCATTCACCTACTATTAAAACTGAACATTATGCATTTAAAGTACAGCCAAACCACAAGCGATTTTTTGCAATGGGATGAAGCAATGAAACTAATACGTTTACTCTATAAAGATGCTAACTACAAAATGAGCTTACTTATTAGTTTGGGTTGCTTTTGGGGATTGCGTATTAGTGACATTCTTTCTTTAAGGTGGAATGATATTCTGAATGTAGACGAATTTTCTATTATTGAACACAAGACAGGGAAACAACGTACCATTAGAATTAATTCCCAACTAAAGCGACATATTGCAGACTGTTACAAGCAAATTAATCCCATTGGAATTAATGCACCTGTTTTAGTCAGTCAAAAGGGAACAGTGTACACAATCCAAAGGATTAACATTATTCTAAAGGAGATTAAAGCAGAGTACAAGCTATCAATTAAGAACTTTAGTTGCCATAGTCTAAGAAAAACATTTGGCAGACAAGTTTATAATCAGAATGCAGATAACGCTGAACTTGCTTTAGTCAAATTAATGGAGTTGTTCAATCATTCCAACATAGCCATAACCAAACGCTACTTAGGATTAAGACAGGAAGAACTACTACAGACCTATGATTGCCTAACATTTTAGCGCACAACTTATTTGTTAATACAAACGCTTTAAGTATCTTTGTCCCAATTCCAGCTATGGAAGGACATATTTACGAAAAGGCGTTTTGTTATTGTCTCTATTCATCGAATCTTGCAAATTTGAAAACCATACAGAGACGATAACAACAACGCCCATGCTTATGTTATATACCTATTCTAACAAAATAGTCTATATATCGTTTAGGCATGGGCAACTGTTGTTATATCTTGTATGGTAGGTTTTGCAAGAACCTGATGAATGAGATATGCAATTAGTTCCCATGCCTTTTTTATGTTCGTTTACCAAAGGGGACAGGTAAACACAATTTATAGACTTATGGAATGGTTTGTTAGTATTATCATTGCCTTATTAGTTATCTATGGCTTCAAATCTGCCAAATATGGAAATGTGAAGGGTAATATCGTCACATGGATAATCATTATAATCCTTATCATTTGCTTAGTCAAATGTATTAGTTGATTTCTTATTAATCACCTCTAAATTCAAATGTTATGCCAATTAAAGAAACAGGAACTCCATGGTTCTTTGCTCCCAATTTGAGCCTTGATGCTAAAGTGCTATTAATAGCGCAAATGAACTTTATGATTCAGAAGTTTACAATACCACATGGTTGTAAATCCAGTTCGTATGTCTTTACTTATTTGCAAAAGGTAAAAGAAGAGATTAAATTCACAGATAGTAATGTTAGTGAAGCTACTGAAAGAGTAACTAACTTATCAACCAATAATGATAACATATTAAGAATGCTTAGAAATGCGTTATCAAGTTCCAGACAAAACAGTTATTGCAAGGATATTCTTAACACTCTTGCTCTGCATATTAGAAATGAAGTCAAAGACTTTGTTATTACAGGTATGCTAAATGATTACATAGACAATCATATTGATGTTACATTAAAATAATACACTAATAAAACTTAGATAATATGGAATACTCAAAAGAAGATAAAGAAGTGATTAATAAGGTCATGAAAGAAGTATCAGATATAAATTCATACATGACACAAGTAGGTGATATTTGCGACTTGAATGCAGACCAGTATTACAAAGCAGCAAAAATTAAACCCTTGTTAGAAATGTGCTATTTGGCTTATGGAAGAATGCACTTGGAGCTTGACAAGATAGCAGAATACAAATCATTTGCAATAGAAACAGAGTATGTGGAAACTTGGTATTCACAAAAGATACCATTGTATGAATGGAAGTCTGGTTTTGAGCAGATATATACTCGCCTTACCAACAATATCAAAGAGTGCTTAAATAGCCATTATTGACAACTATAATTATTAATTCGCATGAAAACATCAAGATTATTAGTGACCTTATTACTGGTTACATTATGTACAGGATTTTATTCTTGTGAGAAAGATTTAGACAAGGAAACATACTCAATTGGAGGAGTAGACGAGACATTCTCCCAATATGGTATAACAGATTATAAAGATATTGAGATGCGTTCTTGTAGTGGAATTGATGATAATACAAGCTACTACAGATGGGGACAAGCTAACTTTGCAGGATTAAGGAAGAACCATCTATGGATAGCTTCATTTGATAGAGAATCTAAACAGAAGTTGGCTGAATGGACTGACACTAAAGAATTTAATAGGACACGAAGAGTAAATTTGGGATATGGAGAGTACAAAGATGTTACAATCTCTGGCATAGCTTTATGCCAAACCTATTCAAAGGCTAATAGTTTTGTAGCACTTGTTCAACTATATGGTGATGATTATAGGGAGAACTTACATATATTTAAAACACCCACAAGCGTTAAAGAATTAAAAGGGCTTAACGACTATATTTATGGATGGTATAAAGAGTCTATAGCAATTGGAAAATGCTGTTATACAATGGCAGGAGATACAATTTTTGTTGCTAAGAAGGGCTTTAGTTACAATGAAGGGCTATATCTTGCAAATCAGATTTCATATAGAGAGGATATTTGTGCATACAAAGACATTAAAGCCTTCTATATTGCTAAGCGAAATCATGAATTGGGCGAGAATACGTGGAGAGTAGAGGTAATAGAGCTAAGTAATGAACCAGCTAATGCTAAAGTGACAGTCAGCATTATAGACAATTCAACTAAAATATGGAAATACAAAGCTGATATTATTCACTATGATGGCACAAAGAAGAATTACACCTTTGCAATTAATATTGAAACAGGTGTACTTATTGGGGACGAGCAGCCAATTACTTTAGCCAATCTTAAAGGCACATGGGATATGACAAAATGCTATGGTTGGGAGTATAACGACAAAGGAGTTAAAGAGGATTGGGAAGAAGATGTAAAAGGTGAATATATATTCTTTGAAGATGTAGATGGTAATGGTGGGTACAACGATGGCTACAAAACCTACTATTTTGCAAGCTCTATTAATGGTGACAAACTTGTGCTTAGAAACTCTGATTGGTTAGAAGGGAAAGACGTAACTATTACTAAATTAACCAGTACAGAATTACATATTACTGCAACTGATAAGGTTTCAGAAGAAAACTACGAAATGAAAAGAAGATAACTCATTCATCAATAACTAAGAAGAACAGCATTTGAGAATTAACTCATTTGCTGTTTTTTTCTTGTAACCTTAGCTAATCAGAGATTACTACCCAACAGATACATTTAAAACATAGTACCCTTATAAGAGTATGGGAGACTTTCATCCAAGACCTCAACTCACATGATAGCAATTATCAGTTGAAATAACATTTTCGCGACAAAAGTATGATAGGACTGTATTCAGATACTTCTACAACCAGATTACCAATACAAAATTCAAATTCTATTATTATGAATATCTGTTTTAGCATGAAGCAATGTAAGGCAATCAAGACCATACTATGTAACCAAGATTTAGATAATGCGAATATCCACCACCTAAAGGATTTGTTAAGAAAGACAGATATTAGCGATATGACCTTAGATGAAGCACAAAGGATAGTTGATAAGATGTCACAGGCTAAGAAAGATGCATTGAACGATATATTATTAGGCAAGGTGCAACCTCTTATACCAGAACGCTATTATATGGAGAGAAACGCAGAACAACTATCTAAGAGTACATGGTTTAATATTCTGATGATAATATTAGTAATAGGGATTGTAGCATTTGGAATAACCTTAGCTTGTGTAGCTTTAACAGGAATATGGGGATTCGTTTGTGGAATATTCAAATTCATACTACCATTAGTATAGTATTCACATTTACCCTCTCAATATAGTCGAGATTAACATTTTACTATTAAAAAAGTGTCTTCTCAGCATGCAATGTAATAGAATATTGCTTACCTTTGCTTATAATAACTTTTTAAACAATGAAATCATGACATACGCTGAACTTATAGAGAAAGAACAAAGAGAAGAAAAGCAAAGATATGATAAGCTAACTGAATCAGAGAAGAGAGAACTCCAAAAAGAACGTGAAAAGGCTTTAGCAAAGCCAGCAGTACCTTTTGATGCTATACAAGCAGGTTATTATTATATTATAAGTATAAAACCCTTTGGCACAAACGCTACTCTTATAAATGCAATTTACAGCGAAACAGGAGATTTAGCAAATGGTATTAGCCAAAGAATCGACAGAAGTAGATTTTATAAACAGAATTCATATTATAACACAATACAATCACCCACATTTCAAGATTATCCAATAGAAGTAAAAGACTTAATCCACGTAAAGAAGTGCGAATTAGTAACAGGTGAGTACAAAGGTGAAGAATCCAAATTCTATTCTATTATCTGGAATAAGATAGGCTCTGAATGTAAATAAGTAATCCTATAGTACAAGCCTTGTGGATAAATCCTATCAAGGCGCTTGTACTTTATTAACTAAAGACATTCAATATAAATCAATTAGTTACATCTACAATGACAACATGTAGAAAACATGAAACTAATAGAGAACAACATCCAGAAGATTATAGACCTATGCAAAAAGCATAAGGTACATAAGTTGTTTGTCTTTGGTTCTATCCTCACTAATCACTTTAGTGACAAAAGTGACATTGATTTAGTTGTTGATTTCGATAAAGCAGAAGTGAACGACTACTTCGATAACTATTTTGATTTTAAGTACTCCTTAGAAGATATATTAGGTAGAGAAATTGACTTACTGGAGGAACAGACGATTAAGAATCAATACCTAAAGAAGAATGTAGATTCTACTAAAACATTAATCTACCATGCTATTTAAAGCAACTTATCTATTGCGATATTGTTCTATACTTAGAAATTAGCTACATTTGCATTACGCATAATAAACTCTTATTGAATAATCTAACTAAATGTACAATAGCTTATGTGTGAATACGCTGAAATAGAGAATATCAAACTATCTAATGGTAAGACCATCAAACAGGTAAATGAAGAAGTAAGCAAGGAAGTAGAACGCATTTACTTAGAAGGATGGAGTAAAGGGATTGCTATACCTTATAGAGACAACAAAGGGAATATCCATTTAGCTAATCCAGATGGAGGCGAAGACTTGGTAGAGTTCAATCGTAAAGAAAGAAGCTACAAAGTTTTGTCACGTGTTGCAGACAAAGGACAAGGTAAATATGCTTACTTACTAAACAGGTAGAGCATGGAAGCACGTCCAGAATTCACAGTCATAGCAGGTCCAAATGGAGCAGGTAAAAGTAGATTATGCTCCTATTATATTCATTGCGATTCTTTCGATGGTGATTTACTTGCGCTTAATCTACGCAAAGAACATCCAGAGTGGGAAGAACGTTGGATAGGTGGAACAGTAGCAGGTGAATTGCAGAAACAGAAAGATAATGCAATCACACTACAGAAAGACTTCGCATTTGAAACCAACTTCTCCAATGACCTTATTCTTAATATGATTAATGAATTCAAGGAAGCAGGATATAAGATTACACTCTTTTACTTTGGATTAGCTTCACTGGATGACAGTACTTACAGAGTAATGCAGAGGAAGATGTTTGGAGGGCATGATGTTGCAGACGAAATAATAGAATACAATTTCTATGAAGGAATAAAGCGAATGCAGCAAAATCTACATCTATTTGATAATATCACTTTCATAGATGGAAATACAAACTTTGGAGAAGTTGTTGCTATCTATATTAAGAAGTCTGCAAAGCATGAAGTTACAAAACGTTCCTATAGTTGGTTCAATCAATTCTTTGCAGAAGCATTTGAGAAGTTAAGGTCATAATCCTACATAATCTCTCACTTATTAGCACACATATAAGGCTAAGAAAAATAAATTCATTACCTTTGTACATGAAGGATAAAGGGGTACTAAAACAGTCTTTTGTGACTTATTCACGACCACCTATTCAAAACACAGAGAGATGCAATCTGGAGCGTTCTTTAAAACATTTTATATTATACTGTAAAGCAATCGCTTACGATTACTTCTGATTGGTTTACAGGGATGCTGTGTCGCTGCTTCTTATGGTATGACAGATACAATGGGTCGTATGCACTCAGACGCTCAGTTCGCTGGTTCTTCATCAGTTCCTGCTCACGTAGAAATGATGGGATTCCTGGGAATTGGTAACAACCCGATGGTAGGTTGTACAGTAGCTTGTGCGGTTGATGTTGCTCAGGCTTTAGGTAAGTAATTCAGGTTACTTTATATAGATAAAGAATTCCTGTAATCTTAACGATTACAGGAGTTCTTTTTATTTGTAATAATTTGATATGGATAAATTTATTCAGAAATGTATTACTTCATATAAACCATATCATCTTTTCTTTCTCCTTTGTACCAATCAGTGTTTGATTTACATCCACTTTCAACCCACTTTGAATACCCTCCAGACACTATTTAAACTGGACAAATAGGTAGCTTTTAACTTGAATATACAAATATAAACCTGTAAGAGCAAATAATGTAGCTAATTCGAGAACTTTTGTATGACTTCGCCTGTTTACATAACAGATACTAAAACATTATACAACAATGCTACTCACATTCTTAAATACACTTGCCACTATTATCAGTGTTATTAGTCTGCTAATTGTCACTTACGGAGTATTAGTCTGCTTCATCGCCTTTTTACGCAATGAAATAAAACGATTCAACGGAACATATACGGTTAACAATATACGGCAGTTGAGGGCGGATTTTGGCACTTACCTTTTGCTTGGATTGGAATTTCTAATTGCTTCCGACATACTAAAAACTGTGGTTGATCCAACGTTGGACGAATTGGCAATCCTGGGTGGAGTGGTTGTAGTAAGAACTGTGCTTTCTGTATTTTTGAATAAAGAGATCAAAGAATTGGCCGAAAATGATTCAGCGAAAGAAATATAGCATATCGCCGCACAACTAAGTTTCTCCAAAGCCATATCTTTTTTATTGCCTGATATTTCTATTTTACCTACCTTTGTACGGGAAAGATTTACACACTGACTGGCAAGGAATAGAAACACGTCAAAAAAAATGGGAATTACACATCTATCTATTGAGCTTACACTTGATCTGATTGCGTTAATTATAGGAATCATCCTTATTATACGTGCTAAAGACAATTATCCGAAATTATATTGGGGAATTATAGCAACCGGCATCGGTATTATGTTTTCATGGGAAAATATCGGATGGCTGACAATTGTCACAGACACTCCGGAATACAACTTCACAGAATTGCTCAACATTGAGAAAATGCTCAAATGGTATGCTTTAGCAAATATTGTAGCC
>USSR01000120.1 GCA_900557355.1 uncultured Bacteroides sp. | reverse complement strand
TCGCTGCCATGGCTTTCGGGCAATTAAGCCTTGCAACCGGTAATCAGGAATATGCGGACATTGCCAAGAAAACTTTCGACATAATCCTTTCCAAAGTGGATAATCCGAAAGGGAGATGGAATAAGCTTCATCCGGGTACCCGTAATCTGAAGAACTTTGCCTTGCCAATGATCCTCTGTAACCTGGCACTGGAGATAGAGCATTTATTGGATGAAACGTATCTGCGGGAAACAATGGATACTTGTATCCATGAAGTGATGGAAGTTTTCTATCGTCCTGAACTCGGAGGTATCATTGTTGAAAACGTGGACATAGACGGTAATTTGGTCGATTGTTTTGAAGGCCGTCAGGTGACCCCGGGACATGCCATTGAAGCGATGTGGTTTATCATGGATCTAGGCAAGCGTCTGAATCGTCCGGAATTGATAGAGAAAGCCAAAGAGACTACTCTCACGATGCTTAATTATGGCTGGGACAAGCAATATGGAGGTATCTACTATTTTATGGATCGTAACGGTTGTCCTCCCCAACAATTGGAGTGGGACCAGAAACTCTGGTGGGTCCATATCGAAACGCTTATTTCCCTGCTGAAAGGCTATCAATTGACGGGAGACAAAAAATGCTTGGAATGGTTTGAAAAGGTACATGACTACACTTGGGAGCATTTCAAGGATAAAGAATATCCTGAATGGTATGGCTACTTGAACCGAAGAGGCGAAGTATTGCTACCACTCAAAGGAGGAAAATGGAAAGGATGCTTCCATGTGCCAAGAGGACTGTATCAGTGCTGGAAAACATTAGAAGATTTGATGAATTATAAATAACTATCTTGTTTTATTAACATTAATATTTAATATGGAGAAACAAATCACATGGAGTATAAGGTTTATAGCCTTATTCATCTGTTCGCTTTCTTTCTTAAACGTTCATGCTCAAAAAAACACGAACGTGAAAGGGACAGTGTATGACTCAAACAATGAGCCGCTTGTCGGTGCTACTGTTAGTGTAAAAGGGAATTCGTCCAACGGTACTATTACCAATATTGACGGACAGTTTAGCCTAAATGTACAGGATTTAAAATCGACTTTAGTAGTTTCCTTTGTCGGGTATCAGACTCAAGAGGTTGCTTTACATGGTCGTTCAGAAATTACTATTAGACTTCAAGAAGATGCACAAGCATTGGATGAAGTTGTAGTGGTGGGGTATGGAACTCAAAAAAAGAAATTCTTAATAGGTTCCGTTTCTCAAGTAGGCTCTAAAGAGTTGATGATGGCTCCTCAAGCTAACCTTTCTAATATGATGACAGGTAAGTTACCGGGGGTAACGAGTGTTCAACGTTCCGGTCTTCCCGGAAACGACCAGACATCTATCAACATCCGTGGTTTAGGTACTTTTTTAGATTCTAGTCCTCTGATATTAGTGGATGGCGTTGAACGTATGTTGAATACTGTGAATCCTAATGATGTAGAAAACATATCTATTTTGAAAGATGCAGCTACAGCATCCGTTTATGGTTTGGCAGCGGCAAATGGAGTAATCCTGGTAACGACCAAGAAAGGTACTGAAGGTAAAGTAACTCTTTCGTATGACGGTTCTGTTACTTTCCAGAAAAATACAGCCATGCCTGAAATGCTAAATGGTCCTGACTATATTTATTGGTATAATAAGGCAAGTGAACTTGATGGTAACGGGCCATATTATGGAGCTGATATTCAGACGAAAGTGGCTAACAACTATGATCCGGAAGGTAAATATGGAAATACAAACTGGACAAAAGAAGTTTTTAAGGATTATGGCTTCACACATCAACATAATATTTCAGCTTCCGGTGGTAACAAGAATATCCGTTTCTTCACCAGTATAGGCATGTTGGATCAATCCGGTATCATCGAAAATGTGAATTATGATCGTTACAATGTCCGTTCTAACGTAGAAGGTAATATTACCAAAGATTTAACGTTCGAACTTAATATTTCTGGCTTTTATGAAGAAAAGAACTGGCCCGGAATTAGCACAAGCGCACAGGCTGAACAAAATCCCATTCAGCAGGCTGTTTATTCAGCCCCTATTATTCCTATTTATTATCAAGGAGAATATACAGCTTGGATTGGTCCTGGTAGTTCCACCACACAGAGTCCACTCGCTACTTTAAGGAATAGCGGATTTCAGAAAAAACAAAGACATGAGTTTGATGGTACAATGAAAATTAGTTATGCCTTTCCTTGGGTAAAAGGGTTGAAAGCTTCTCTCGGTTTAGTTTATGATACTAGTTATTCGGAAGATAACGGTTTCTTGGTAGGATACAATGTTAATGCTTATAGTGCAGATTCTAAATCATATAATTTAATGCGTGCCTCTTCTACAAGCGAGAAAGGTAATTACACTAAATCTGCATCTTCTTTCAGAAGATTTATGGTCCGCCCGAGTGTGGAGTATGCTAATACCTTTGGCAAGCATGCAGTTTCAGCCCTATTCTTATATGAACAGACACAACTGAAAGGCTCTACAATGACAGGAAAGATGGGCGGCTATAATTTTAATGATCCGGTTGATCTTTCATTAGGTACTGAATTTATATCCAATCCTACAGGTAGTCATAGCGATAAAGCTACTATTGGTTATGTAGGGCGTTTCAATTATATTTTCGATAAAAGATATCTTGCAGAATTTGCTTTTCGTGTAGATGGATCCTATAAATTCGCAAAAGATAAAAGATGGGGATTCTTCCCTTCTGTATCTTTAGGATGGGTAATCTCTGAAGAAAACTTCATAAAAAACAATTTCTCTTCTATCAACCTGTTAAAGTTGCGTGCTTCTGTCGGTGAATTGGGTAGTGATAATACAGATGCTTTTTTGCATAGAAGCATTTTTAAGGTAGAGAAGAATGCGTATATATTCGGAGGAGTTCCTTATGCAGGATTAGGTGCATCCAACTCTATTACTTCCAGCTTAACCTGGTCTACTACCCGCAGTTACAATATTGGTGCTGACCTGACAATGTGGAATGGATTATTGGGAGTAGAATTCGATTTATTTTATAAGCTGACAAAAGATATACAAGAAAGCCGGAGTGGCGGTTTCCCTCCTTCATTAGGAGGAAATTATGCTCAAAAAGGAAATACGGGTAAGATCGACAATCGCGGTTTTGAATTGGTATTGAAGCACCAAAACCACGTTAATGATTTTTATTATAGTATAACCGGTAGTGTAGCGTGGGCTAGAAATAAAGTTCTGTCGCGGATTGAAAGTGAAAGTACTCCTTGGTACCGGACAAACATAGGTGAACCTTTAGGACAAATTTATGGCTATAAAGCTATAGGCTTATATCAAACACAAGAGCAATTGGATAACCGTCCTTTTGTTGGTAATGGAGTTCAACGTTTAGGAGATATCATGTATGAGGATATCAATGGAGATGGTAAAATTACGCAGGATGGGGATAAAGTTAAAATCGGCCACAGCACTTTACCAGAGTTAAACTACTCTCTGTCTATGGACTTCAACTGGAAAGGGTTCAATTTGAGTGCATTATGGCAAGGAGCTGCTATTGTTAGTTATACGTTGAATGGTACTTATAATCATGGTTCAATGGACAATACGGTCTATACACGACCATTCTACTCGGGAGGAAATGCTCCTTATTATCTGGTAGAAGATTCATGGACACCGGAAAATACGAGTGCCCGTTATCCCAGATTAAGTGCCATTCATAATGGAAATAATGCATATACCTCTTCCTGGTGGTTGGTAAATGGTAATTTCTTGCGTTTGAAGAATTTACAGTTTGGTTATACAATTCCTAAAAAAATACTTGCGAAAGCCAATATTGGACTATCTAACGTTCGTGTATATGTAGCAGGCACCAATCTGTTTACTTTCACAGAATTCAAATATTGCGACCCTGAAATGGCTATTATAAATAATGGTTATTATCCCCAACAAAAGAATTATAGTGTTGGATTAAATATCACATTCTAATTAAATCAATAATTATGAAAATAAAAAGATTATATCTATTAGGGATAGGGCTGATGTTTACGTCACAGTTTCTAACCTCATGCCATGATTTGTTGGAGAAAGATCCCACAGACTCATATTCAGAAACAGTAGCCTGGAGCTCGGAATCTTCTTTAGATATGTATGTGACTTACTTATATAAGCCTCTCAATGGCTTATCCAACTTTTCTTCTTTATCCTTAACCGATGGATATACAGATTTAGTTAAGTATGGAAATGGAGTTCCACAAACATGGAGTGCTCATAACAAGATTCTGTTGCAGCAAAACACAATAACATCAGATAATAATCCGATGTCATCGTGGGGACTTTATACTGACATATTTAGAGAAAATGTATTTTTGCGTGATGCCGGTATCTATGGAAGTAAGTTTAATGAAGATTTTCTCAATACTCGTATTGCTGAAATTCGTTTTATTCGCGCTGTGAATTATGCACGTATGATTAGAATTTTCGGAGGAGTTATTCTTCGTGACGAAACAAATGGAGTTGATTCAGAAGGGGAAAAAGCAAAAGCAAGAGCAACTGAAGCCGAATCATGGGATTTTGTTCTGAAGGACCTGGAATTCGCAGCCAAACACCTTCCGAAAGAATGGGACAGCAAATGGGATGGGCGTTTGACTAAAGGAGCAGCGTATGCCTATATGTGTCGTACAGCACTCTTTGCAAAACGTTGGGATATTGCTATTACCGCTGCTGATGAGATTAAAAAGCTCAATAAGTATGACTTAATGGATGAATATAAAGATGTATTTAAAGTGGCAGGTAATAAAGAAATTATTTTCTCCATAGCATACAAAATTCCGGATATGCCCCATTATTTCGATCGCTATTTTGCTCCTGACGGTAAACAAGGAATAAGAAGAGCTGTCCCGACAAGTGAACTGGTTGATTCTTATGATATGGCTGACGGAACTCCTTTCTCGTGGAGCGGCTCCATGGCCAAAGATCCTTATGTAGGTCGTGAACCTCGTTTCTATGCATCCATTATATATAATGGGGCTACTTGGAAAGAAAAGACTATTTATACCTATGTAGACGCTGAAAACGGTTTTGCTGCTTACAGAGATAATATGAATCCGGGAGAAAAACAAACTGTTACCGGATATTTCATCAGAAAATATCTACAAGAAAACAATACCGAATTTGATGATAAGGGAAGCGATCAGTTTTGGATTGAAATGCGTTATGCGGAGGTTTTGTTAAATCTGGCTGAAGCTCTGGCAGAACAGGATTATGCTAAAAATCAGGATGATGCCTTGGAAGCTCTCAATGAAGTAAGAAGACGTGTTGACCTACCGGAACGTACAACACAGGAAGCACCGGATAAAGACTCATTTATGAAACTATTACGTAAGGAGCGTATTTGTGAATTGGCCTTTGAAGGATTCCGTTATTGGGATTTACGCAGATGGCGTTTGGCTGGCGAAGTTATTGATGGAAAACAGGCACATGGAACAAAAATAACCAAAAAAGATGATAATTCTTATACTTATGAACAAGTGTCATGTGACGACAATATAAACCGCTTCTTTCCAGAACGCTATTACTTGCTACCTATTCCTGTAGATGAATTACAGAATAATCCGTTATGTGAGAATAATGCTCCTTGGTAATATTAAAAGATTATTATAGTTATGAAAAATTTTAAAGTAATTACATACATCATATTAATGATAGCATTTAGCTTTTCCTTTTCTTCTTGTGAAAAGCATGATGATATCCATTATCATTCTGATTGTGATATCATATCCATTATGGTTCGTGCTAATTCTCCGGAAGATGGTACTACTTATGATGGGGTCATATCAGAGAATGGAAATATAACTTTCGAACTTCCGGCAAAAGTGAAATTGAGCGAATTATATATAACAGCCAATTTGCCTGTAGCAGCATTTGCTTATCCTTCATTGACTGGTGCTAAAGATTTATCTACTCCATTTAAACTAACTATTGTAGCAGGTGATGGAACGCAAAAGGAGTATACTTTGATTGCTAAACACCCAAATAATTAAAAAAGTAGATGTTATGAAAATAAAATATCATAATTGGCTTCAAGTTGCTGTCATGGCAACAATGGTTGCATTTTCCGCATGCTCGGATAATCCAACATTATACTCTGACACTGATATAACCGGATTCAAAGTTAGATTGGGCGAGGGTAATTATAAACAGGGTACCGTTAAGGATGGTAACATTATTGAATTTAAGATTACTCCGGACTTAGATTTGAGCAAACTCAATGGAGTTACTTGTTCTTTCTTTATCTCTCCATATGCAACAGTTACACCTACCCCCGATGTACCTCAAGATTTTTCAAAAGATGTACATTACACAGTGAAGGCGCAAGATGGCACAACCACTGACTGGACCGTAAAATGGACTTATGGCGGAAAAGTAAATGATGGAGAAGGTTTTGAATATTTTTTCAAAAAATGGGAAATTAGTGTACCCACTCCATCTAATAAAAACAAAGATGGTTTCGGTGCAGTGTTTGGTAATTATATAATAGACACCCAATTTAATTTCTATGATAAATATACAGGGCAGAAAGTAGATAAGACTTTGAATGTGACAGGAATAGACGCTTCTTTGTGCCAGTTAGTCAATGATGACGCCGGTAATTTGATCGGTGTAGTAAAAAATGTAGGATTATACAGATGGACTACTGTTGAGGGAGCTCCACAAAAGGTTGCTAATGTAACTCCCGGAGCAAATAAAGTTTCTGCAATCGGTGATATTGACAAAGTGGGATATGTTTATGATTCTAAACCTGATGGTGTAGGTACACATGCAGTTTACAAATTTGAGAATGGTACATATACAGGCACTTCAACCTTGGTTACCGGTCGTCCCAGTAATGATAGTAACTGGCGACAGATTGTGGCTGTACTCGGCATGTCGGATAACCCACCATTTTACGTAATAGACGCAGTGAATGCCGGAGGTGTAATGGGACCGGAAATCGGTTATAAAGCAAATACGGCAGGGGCATTTAGCAGCATCACAGGTCCATATATAGACATGTGGAATAAGAAAGGATACGCTGGCTGGGGAAATCATGTACTTATTTCCGGTAGAGGTATTCCATTTAATGGCAGATGGTACGGAGCAACCATAACTTGTGGTTGGGGCTGGGTTGGACTGCACCTGCTAGACCCGTCTAGTAATCATTCATTACCTATCACAGAAACAATTGAGCCATGGACTACCAACTCTTGTATCTGGACTACTTGTTCACCAAGTGATGACGGAGAATCATTATATCTCTATTACGGTTATGGTGTAGGTATTCGTTGTTATGAACTTACAAAATACGAGAAATAGGCATACTCCTAATTATATAGAATTGAAATATGTTGAATAAAAGCATTATATCGTTTTTTCTATTGTTATTTGCTACCTGTTCCTTTGCCGGGAACAGGGGCAAAGAACAACCTAAATACCTTTGGTTTGATGCAGAAGCTAATTTTGAACGCTTTGCCTCTAAAGATTCTATTTCTTACTATTTGGAAAAAGCTAAATCAGTAGGATTCAATCAAGTGGTAGTAGACGTCAAACCTATATACGGGGAAGTACTGTATAAAAGTAAAATTCTACCTCCACTTACAACAGTGAATGGTAAAGTAATTCATCGTGACTGGGATTACCTGCAGTATTTTATCAATGAAGCTCGTCGGTTAGGATTAAAAGTCACTGTTTCCACTGCAATGTTTCCGTCCGGACATCCCGCTACCCGCGAAGGTCTGGTCTATGATGAGTCACGTTGGGATGGGAAAACATGCTTGGAATATACACCTGACGGAAAGATGCTTGACATCAGAGAGGATAAGAAAAAAGTAGGAGCTTTTTTAAATCCGGTTCGTAAAGATGTCCGCAAATTTGCTTTAAGTATTGTTCGTGAAATAGTGAGAAACTATGATGTTGATGCTTATGCATTAGATTATTGTCGATATCCGGGAGATGATAGTGACTTCTCTGCTGACAGTCGTAAAGCTTTTGAACATTACTTAGGAAAAAAAGTCCGGAACTTTCCAGACGATATTTTCACTTGGAATGCCGATGGAACGAAAAATCCTGGAATTTATTATAAAGAATGGTGGGCATTCCGGGCTAATGTTATCACTAGTTTTGTGAAAGAGGTACGTAAAGAAATTCATTCTATCAATAATAAAGTAAAGCTAGAGTATTGGGCCGCTTCCTGGATTCATGGTATTTATGGACAAGGGCAGAATTGGACCAGTCCAAAATCTGATTTCTCATTAAATTATCCGTGGGGATCGGAAGCCTACAATGAATCAGGATTTGCACCTTATCTGGATACCTTCTTATGTGGAACGTATTTAGAGCGTATCTATGGCATGGATGATCCGGAATCTATAGAGTATGGTATTGCCCGTGCACAGAGATTGGTTGGTAATGATTGCAAAGTATTCGGAACGATATATGCTTTAAATCATAAAACCAATATAGCCGATGCAGTAAGTCTTTGTCTTGAGAAATCGGAAGGATTGATGATATTCGACATAGTACAGGTTATTGAAATGAATCTGTGGGATGATATCCAAAAAGGTATAGAACGTGCGGAAGCACAAAGATAACTAGAAATAAATATTTACGATCAAATCGATATGATAATGAAAAATATATCAAAATATTGGCTTCTTTTCATGATTGCCGCCATGTCTGCGACAAGTTGTTCAGATGATGATAATGAAAAGGTGGTAATGCCGGATCCTGATCCGACAACATTAGGCTGGGTTAAACAGACAACAGAGTTTGGCACATTACCTGAATACATAAGTGTATACAAATCTCCGTCAGAACTGGAAGGCATGAAAGCCATAGCTTTTATTGCTGTTGCGGATATGTCAAAAGCTAATTTTGCGACTATAGGAGACCTGATATATTCTAAGACTCCCAATCAAATCTGGCAAGCAGAACAACAAAAATATCCGATAATTATGAATGGTGGATATTTTGTAATGGGAGCAGGTAAGTCTGTCAGTTTGCTATGCCGTGAAGGAGAGGTCTTAGCTGTGAACTCGCAGGAGGAAATACGTTCTCAAAAGAGTTATTATCCTACACGAGGTATCTTTCAGCTGTCAAAGAATGGCTATTTCTCCACAGATTGGGCTTATACAACAACTGATGGTGTGACATATACCTATGAACAACCTTCTCCCAATAAGTCCGGTTATGAGCCTCAACCTGCACCTTCGGCTTATTTTCCGACGAGAGGCGTGAAATTAAATGCAGAAACGGCGATTGGAGGTGGACCGATCCTGTTGAAAGACGGAAGTGTGAGAAATACTTTTATTGAAGAACTTTTTGATGAAGAAAGTGGAGTTGCTCCCGAAAGTTATCATCCAAGAACCGCTATCGGAGTAACAGCCAATAATAAGGTGATATTTTTCGTTTGTGAAGGCCGCAGTGTAACGGAAGGTGTAAAAGGTATGAATATGGCTATGATGGCTAATGTCCTGAAGAGCTTAGGTTGTGTAGATGCTATGAATCTTGATGGTGGTGGTTCAACTTGTATGTTGGTCAACGGTCAACCGGTGATAAAGCCAAGTGCTGGTGCCCAACGTGCTATAACTACGGCAGTAGCTTTAAAATAACGGTCGAAAGATCTTTAGGATAACAAATTTATTTTATTTAGCTTTCTTATTATTCTCGATTTCAGACTGTATTTTTTTCTAAATATCAGCCTGAAGTCGGGAAATAAAAACAATAAAGTATGAAATACATTCCAAGCATTTTATTATTCTTTTTTCTTCTATCATTTAGTAGTTGTTCTACAAAGACTGTAGAATCCGAGCTTCCCGAGCCAAATCCTCCCACTCCTGTCATTCCGGAAGAACCAACTCCTGAAAAAGAAAAAATGCTCTGGTTTGATGCAGAAGCAAATTTTGAACGTTTCTCAAAAAAAGAGAATATCACATATTATCTTGATCTCGCCAAATCAACAGGTTTTAATAAAATTGTAGTCGATGTGCGTCCTGTACAAGGCGATGCCCTGTTTAAAAGTTCCTATTTAACCCCATTGACCGATCTTGCCGATACACATATCGAAAGAGATTGGGATTATCTTCAATTTTTTATTGATGAGGCTCATAAACGTGAACTTAAAGTTACGGTCTCTGCTACTATATTTACGGCAGGCCTACCTTCTTCTAAAAATGGTATGGCGTACCGTGATGATACATGGGATGGAAAAACTTGTTTGGAATATACCAAAGATCAGGGTTTGATAGATATTAAGGACGATAAAACAAAAGTCTCCGCCTTTTTAAACCCAGTTTTACCGGAAGTACAAGACTTTTGTCTGAATTTTATAAAAGAGTTAGTTACAAATTACAATTTTGATGGTTTTGCCTTAGACTATTGCCGTTATCCGGGAGATGAAAGTGATTTTTCGGAGGCAACAAAAACGGCTTTCGAACAATACATCGGAAAGCAATTAGATCGGTTCCCGGATGATATTTTCATTTGGAATACAGATGGCACTAAACGGACAGGGACTTATTACAAGAAATGGTGGGAGTTCCGCTCTATGGTCATACGTAATTTTGTAGAACGGGTGCGCACAGAAATTAAAAACATTAAACCGGATATTCAATTAGAATATTGGGCTGCCTCATGGATTCATGCTATTTATGGGCAAGGACAAAATTGGGCATCCACCGAATACGATTTTTCCAAAGAATACAGTTGGGCTTCACCTGAATATAAAAATACAGGTTTTGCCGGATTGTTAGACACCTTTCTATGTGGAACTTATTTAACCAAAATATTTGGATTGAACGATCCCGAATCCATAGAATATGGAATAGCGCGTGCACAACGCATTGTTCATGGAGCATGTAAAGTCTATGGCACTTTGTATGCTTTAAATCATAAGGACAATATAGCAGATGCTGTTTATGTCTGTCTTTCCCAATCCGAAGGATTAATGGTGTTTGACATTGTGCAAGTAATAGAATTCAATCAATGGACACCCATTAAAGAAGGAATTCAACGAGCAGAGAGTCTTTAAATAGAGAATATTCAATAAAATATAATATATAAAATGAAACGAGTACTTATATTATTACACATTATTTTATGCACATGCATAGTAACTCAAGCCAAAAACTACACTGTAAGTTCACCGGATGGAAAAATCAAGGTGACGGTAACAGCCGGAAAACAATTGAGTTGGAGTATTAATTACAATGGTGAACGTATACTAAATCCCAGTCTGATGCAGATGGATATTGAAGGGCAGACTGAACAACCGGGAGTAAATCCGAAAGTAATAAAAGCTAAAACACTTAAAGTAAATTCGGAGCAAACAGCTGTCATTCCACTTAAACAAAGAATTATCAAAGATCAATATAACCAGTTAACTCTGACTTGTAAAGGTAACTACGCAATAGTCTTCAGAGTATATAACAATGGAGCCGCTTATCGTTTTGAGACTTCATTAAAGCAACCTAAAGTTATTATTAATACCGAAACTATTGAACAGAACTGGACTGAAGGGTGTAAGCTATATTGGCCAAGAGAAAAGAATCAAGAATACCTCACACACTGCGAAGCCATTTTTGATGAATTAAACATCTCCTCGCTCACTAAGGATATGAAAGGCTATCTACCCATTTACCTCTCTACTCCTAAAGGAACGAAAGTTGTTATTATGGAATCCGATCTTTTCGATTATCCCAATCTATTTTTAACGGGTGATCGTAATAACACGCTATCCGGTGAATTTCCTCCTGTAGTTTTAAAAAGTGCCTTAAAGGAAGGTGCCGACCGTGACGAAGTATTATTGGAGAAAGCCTCTTACATTGCTGAAACTGAAGGAACAAGAACTTTCCCTTGGCGTGTGTTAATGATTAACGAAGACGACAAAGCGGTTATTGAAAATAACTTAGTGTATCAATTAGCCTCTCCATCTGTTACTCAAGACACAGACTGGATAAAACCCGGAAAGATTTCTTGGGATTGGTGGAGTACATTGAACGTATACGGGGTAGATTTTAAGGCAGGTGTGAATACGGATACCTATAAATATTTCATTGATTTCGCTTCAAAATACGGAATTGAATATATTTTATTAGATGAAGGTTGGTCAGCCGGAACCTGGAATATTAAGGAGCCAATACCCGGATTGGATATACCGGAACTGGTACGATATGGAAAGGAAAGAAATGTAGGTCTTGTATTATGGACTTTATGGAACCCACTTGATAAAGAATTGGACGAAATTCTGGATGTTTATGAAAAATGGGGAATCAAAGGTATAAAAGTAGATTTTATGCAACGTTCGGATCAATATATGGTTAATTTCTACGAACGGGTAGGAAAAGCCGCAATGGAGCGTAAATTACTCGTTGATTTCCATGGATCTTTCAAACCTTCCGGTTTACAGAAGAAATATCCCAATGTGATGACTTTTGAAGGTGTACTTGGATTAGAGCACGATAAGGATTCAAGAGATATTAATCCGGTACATGACTTGATTCTTCCGTTTACAAGAATGGTAGCCGGTCCGATGGATTATACTCCCGGTGCAGTAAACAATGCAACAGCGGAAGACTTTTACATCAATTTCGTACATCCGATCAGTCTAGGTACACGCGCCCATCAGGCAGCTTTATATGTAGTGTATGAAAGCCCGTTACAAATGTTAGCAGATTCTCCCTCAAATTATTATAAAGCTCCAGAATTTGCCTCTTTTATTTCCCGTATACCTACCATTTGGGAAGATACTAAAGCTATAACAGCTAAAATCGGAGAACAATTAGTTATTGCCCGTAAGAATGGTAAGAATTGGTATTTGGCAGGTTTAACAGACTGGAATGCCCGTAATATTGAAGTGAAACTGGATTTCCTTGAAGCATCCAAATATAAAATGGAAATTTTCAAAGACGGTGTGAATGCAGACGTTTACGCCTCGGATTTTAAAACAGAAGAAGTAATGGTTTCAAAAGATGAACTAATTAACATCACCATGGCTAAAGGTGGCGGTTGGGCAGCAATTCTTACTCCAGTTGAATAAAAAGGTTTAGTAATGAAGAAAATACTATTTATATTATATACCTGTTGCATTTTATCGTTTCCTGTAAGTGCGCAGCAAATTCCGTCATTTAAAGCAAATGACAGAATTGTTTTTCTTGGAAATAGTATAACGGAAGGAGGGCATTATCATTCTTATATATGGCTGTATTACATGACGCACTTCCCCAATTTACCTCTTCGTATGTATAATGGAGGAATTGGTGGTGATTGTGTGAGCCACATGGTTTATCGTCC
>USSR01000119.1 GCA_900557355.1 uncultured Bacteroides sp. | reverse complement strand
CTTTGAACTGAAGAAATAGTATTCTCCGTCTTTTTTGATAATTGCAGGAGTTTCTCTATGTAATCCTTTGCATATTGTATTGACTAATTCGACTGGTTTTGTCCAGGAGGCATCCAATTTATATATATTTATATCACTGTTTGTGTTAGTGGCAGAAAGGAGATATGCCGTATTGTCATCATCAATAAAAAGCGATTGATCTCTTGAATCATGTCCTAATGGACGTTCCATAGTACCTACTTCAAGTTTACCTTTAGGGGTAATTTGCGCTAGATAGATTTTAGCTGCTGTGTATCCATTTTCATCTTCATAATGTGAAGATAATACGACTTTTCCTGTTTTTGGATTATATCGGAACGCATTACCTTCCATTTTGACATTCGGATAAAAGGCTAACTCTCGAGGAGTACTCCAACTTCCATTTAATCCTGTTTTAGAGTAACTTTCAGTGATTAGCCATCCTTTGAGTTGTTGTCCATCAACAGTCTTCTCTGTATTTTCTATTTTATAGGAAAAATAAAGATCATTGATTTTCATTCCTTGTGGTTTGTTACCGGAGGATTCTTTTGTGATGTATTTGCCATTCAGATTGTCGTAAACTTTACTTTCACCGGTAGGGATAAAAGTGGTAGCTTGTTGAGAAATGGAAGTCGCAACTTTTTGTCCGTTATAAAAAGCTTCTATATGGTAAGTGAAAGTTTTGTTGACCATTAGGTTGTAATCATCGTATGTGTTACCTTTAGCTTCTCCAATCAGGTTATTGTCCCGGTATATTTTGTAGAGGTCAGCATCTTTTCGTTGCATCCAGTTTAACTTGACATTGTTGACTTCATTGCTGCCTGCTAGTTTGAAAACGGTAGTTGTGACTGCCCAACTACTTACTGTCTCCATACTGATCTCTCGGGATTGAAAAGCGAAAGAAGGAACAGTTGACAGATTGGGCAGACATATAAAAATGAATAAGAGGTAGATCTTTATTCGTTGCTTCTTTATATTCATAATCTAATTAATTTAATTAATTGTTTGAAATATGTCTGGAAGTTATTGGGCTCCCATTAGTTTCAAATTATTAGTCCTGTAAGTTGCAGCGAAAATGTCTGCTTCTTTATATTGGTATTTATCTGAATCGAAATATACAGCAAAATCCTGCATAAGTTTTTTAGAATACTCTGTAAGGTATAAACTTGTTCCATCGAATGTGTTTGAACCGGAAACAGTAATATATTTCTTGTCTTTTGCATTCTGTATCTGATAATAACCGTCTTCTAGCAAGTTAAATATCCAACATTGGGCATCATTCTGTTTTTCCGGATTTAAACGCAGAGTTCCAAACAATGATTCTAAGAATTTTCCAGTTTTAATGTCTTTTAGTTTATATCCATTAGGAATATCAGTTTTAATAAACTCCAAACTTAAATTAATGGTATCATTGTCATCTGCTATACTAAAACCATTAATCGGTTTTGATACCAAACGGTCTGAGTTTTTCTCCAATAGTGAATAAATATTACCGTTTATGATCTTTTCAGCTCTTTTGTAACGGTACATTTTATCAAAGATACTTAAATCCCATTGGTTATACCACTTCACTACTGGATATCCTGAACGCATACTGATCGGCAACCATACATGGTGGGATTTCTCTACATTTTTGGAATTCCAGCGATCTCCCATATAGATATATGCATTTGTTTTATTGTTCACTTTAAAAACATAGCAGCTTTGTGAATTATAAGTTACTTGTTTTAGTTTGTCTACTGCAAAGTTGCGACCGGTAGTCCATACATTTAAAATACTAGTAGTATATGCTGTTTTTCCTGGATTAGGAGCCCAGCCAGTACAACCCGAGAACAACCCATAATAGTAATCACCAACCTTAAAAATAGCAGGTGCTTCGTATTTTAGCCCTTTCAATATTTTGGTTTCAGTAGGGGTGGGTTCTAAATAATCATCTCTCAATAAAGAAACATTCATGTTGGTATTCATGTCTGTTGAACAGAAATGGTAGGCATCTCCGTTTGTATCTACAAAAAGAGTTTGATCACGTGATTCGTTTTTGTTGGGACGAAAAGTTTTATATAGTATATAGGGACCCTCTATTTTGTCACTTGTTGCCACACAGACTCTTGCAGCTCCATATCCATTACCACTTTCCCAATGAGTCCACATAACCCACTTTTTTGTTTGAGGGTTATAAATAACCTTAGGACGTTCGAATAAACGTCCATGCGATATGTCATTCATGTCTTCTTTAGGTTCTCCTTTTGTTTTTAAAGACAACCCTAGCCGCTTCCAATTATATAAATCTTTAGACTGATAGCAACTTACCCCATTAGAAACAAAGCCTGTGCGATCTTCTCCAAACCAATAATAAAATCCATTTTCAAATACTACACAACCGCCATGTGCGTTGATTTGTTCTCCGTTTATATCATTCCACAAAACACCCGGACTAATCTGAGTGTTTTGTGAAAAAGCAGAAATAACAGAAAACATAAAGTATATAAATAGAATATGTCTCATAATTTTGCTATTTATTCTTCTATATTTTAATATATCTTTTGGCAATGTTATTCAGACGGAAGATTAATTGTTATAGTAGGTTGCATGGGGGCATAGGCACCGGATTCATCAATAGTGAAGTATTCTATATCTGCAGTGTTATCCACGAAACCAAATTTAGGTGTATAGTTACATGATACTCCTGTTAATTTAGCGTTGTCAACTCGGATTGCACCGATGTCATTACCCCATTTACCACGTCCTACAGTGAAGGATATGCGTAGCTGTTTACAATCTGCAGAAGTTGTATAGTCCATAGAGTACATTTCCCAATTATCACTGGCTATTTCTGTAACGACTTTTTTTTCTTTATTTTGTGCTTCTTCAATGATCATTTTGCCAGTCAGTGTACCTGCTTTTTTGGCAATGCCACCTTTGAGTAAGGCAGATAATGTATAAGTTTCATTAGGGGCAACGTCTACAACCTGCATGAGAATTCCATCACTCCAGCCAGCGGCCCATTTATAAGGTTTTATTTCGAAGATATGATTATCAATATCTTGCATATTGTCTATCTCTTCCGGCTTGATATATTGTTCAGAATTCCATCGGTCACCTATTACAACATCCCATCCTTCAACAGCTGTTACTAGTTTGCTTTCCGGATTTGTGTCAAATTCCCCTTCAAAGTCGGGATTTTTCAATAGATTTTCTACAGCTTCTCCAATTCCCGATGCAAAGTATGGCTGGGGAGCATAGTCGATAATACGAACAGAGTCAATTGGCATACCGTCTCTGTAAATAAAAGCGCGGTTATCAGGAGTTACTGCAATACGATAAGTGTGTGCCTCTCCGTCATTGTTATAGAATTTGCCTAGTCCACCTTCTTTTCCTGTAGTGGCGGGGTTGGAAATATTTTTTTTGTATGCATTATATAATCCGACTTCAGTAGAAGTTATATATGCCTTAAATCCATAACCTTTTTCATTGACAAAGTAAGGATAGAAACATTTTTCCGGTTCATCAGTTTTTACTCTAAATTCAAGGGTGTATCCTTTGGAACTGGGAGTGAACGTTTTGTTGAAGTCGGAATCATTTCCACCTTTGTAAATGGGCGATTTTGAGATGGCTTTAGCAGGAAGTGCAGTGCCATATCCTTTTACTTTCAAATAAGAACGATAATCTCCATTTCGTAGTACTATTTTGCCTTCTGTTAGTATTTTGGAACTATTTAAAGTTACGGTTACTTTTTGTTTACCGCTATTGGCAGGTATCACAGATGGAGATACAGTAAACCCGTTTGGCGCAGTAATTTTTATTTCTTTATTTGTGAGTGATTCGGAACTTATAAAGAAATGTTCAGATTTGTTTGTTCCATTGATAATCATTAGTGGTAAATGAGCATCTTCTGTTACTTTTGGGGCTTCTTCTTTTTTCTCATCTTCCGGTATTGTAGCGTAAGCAGTTGTTATACTACTAGTCAACAATGTCATTGATAAGAACATGATTTTTACATACTTTCTTTTCATGATACTGAATGTTTTATAGTTTAATATTAATAATTGATTTTATGAGCGTATTATTCTTTTGCAAAGTTGCAGAAACTATTTATAATAAGAGTTCTTGAATTAATCAAATACGTCTAATTTTGAATTATCAGTTTTTTGTTGTGGCTACAGGGGTTTAAAAATCATTCAGAAGGTCTGAAAATCATTCAAGAATGTTTTTTTATGGCGGCTTTGCTTTATTTTATAGTTAAATAGCTTGCTTTAAAATGGATTTTCATTTATTATTGTGCTGAATTTATAATATAAGCTATGAAAATAAACAGAACTACTATCATATTTGTGCTTTTTATAATGAATATAATAGGTCCTATTACGGCACAAGAATTCTCCGTAGAGATACTTCCATTGAGTAAACAGTTGCCTTCTAATTCTGTTCAGAGGGTATTTCAAGATCGTGAAGGTTTCATGTGGTTTGGTACTCGTGAAGGCTTATCCCGCTATGATGGCTATCGGATCTTGACTTTTCGGTCTGGAAAAACGACTCCGGATTTATTGACTGATAATCAGATTACATGTATTACAGATTCTTGGGAACGTATATTGATTGGTACTAAAAAAGGGCTGAATATACTGAATAAGAAAACTTATGAAATTAGTCATATTGATAATGAAGAGTTGAAAGATCAGGAAATTCGTTCGATATTGTTTGATTCAAAGGGATATATATGGGTAGGAACTTATGTGGCATTATATCGTTGTTCCAGTGATTTTTCTTCTTGTAAAAGGTATGATAGTTCTTTGCCCGTAACAAGTGTAAATTCCATTTATGAGGATGCTGATAAGAATATTTGGGTTACTTTTTGGAGAAAGGGAATATTCCGCTATGATCGGGTAAAAGATACTTTTGTTAAATATCCGTCAGTCGGTAAAGAGAATAATCCGTTTTGTGTTTTTCAAGATGATAAAAAACAGCATTGGATAGGTACTTGGGGAGAGGGACTTTATAAGTTTTATCCGGAAGAAAAAAATGAGCAGATTTATATACCGGTTAAAAGTATTAAAGAAGGCGAATTGCCGGAAAATGGAACTTTCTTTAGTATTCAGCAGGATGATAGATATGGGTATCTTTGGTTAGTTAGTGCTCGGGGGCTTTATGCTATTCGGAAAAGAGTAGATAATTTTGTGGAAACTGTTGATATTAGTGATATTTCCTCAAAATTGAATAATATATTTAGTGAAATATGTAAAGATAAAGCGGGTAATTTGTGGATTGCTTCCTTTAATGAGGGAGTATCTTATATTAATATGGATAAACCTGTTATCCAGAATTATCTGATGCCTTTTATTAAGGAGATGACAGGATTAACAACCAATATTCAAGCTATCTATAAGGATAAGGATGGAGATATTTGGATAAATCAAAATCGTTTAGGATTAGGAATTTATAAAAAAGATAGCGATAAAATTATTTGGTATAAGGATATACCGGACTTGAATAGTTTGTCAGGCATGGAGACTATTAATTTTATTGGATATTCCTCTTCAAATGATGAAATATGGGTCGGCCCATCTTATCAGCCATTTATTTATACAATGAAAAAGGAGAATGGGAAAATACGACTTATTTCTCGTCTAAATTTGCAACAATATACCAAAGGGGCAGGCAATAATCCACAATTCTTTTATGAAGATAAAAAACAGAATGTATGGATTGTAACATCATTGGGATTGTTGGTGAAACCTGCCAATAGTCATAATATATTAAAGGAAACTGGTTTTCTCCAAAGGGAAATAACAGGCCTAGCTGAAGATAATTCAGGACATATATGGATTAGCACAAGACGCAATGGTGTTTTTTGTTTGACTGTATCTGAGGATTTCCAGATTAGAAAAGAAAATATTGTAAAGTTTGATATGGCGTCAGGACGTTTAATCAGTGATAATATCGAAGATCTATGTACAGATGAAGAAGGACGAGTATGGATGGGGAGTCAAGAAGGTTATGTCTTTCTATATGACCAAAAAACAAAAACGGTTGAGGATTATTCTGATATATTTCCTACTTTAACTGAGGGGGTACAGGATATGAAGATGGATGATACAGGTCATCTTTGGATTTCTACTAACAAGAAGATTATAGAATATGACCCTAAGACTGGAGGGCAGATTAGTTATCAGGCTGGACAGGATATTGTTGTAAACTCTTTCCCTAAACATTCTTGCTTTAAAAGTCCGGTAGGAGAAATGTTTTATGGAGGTAATAGGGGCATTGCGGTGTTTGTCCCTTATAAAAAGTTGGCTGATAAACCAAAGAAAATTCGGACACACATTGTAGATGTGAAAATGGATGATGAGTCATTATTGACAGGAAAGACTAATGAACGTTTTAATTTGCTTAAGCGGACATTAAAATTACATGCTGAAGACCAGAATATTGAGATTGATTTTTCTTCCTTAAATTATAGTTTCCCAACAAAAATACAATATGCTTATAAAATGGAAGGAGTAGATAAAGACTGGGTGTATATTAAAGATGGACGTCGTTTTGCGTATTATAATCAGCTTCCAAAAGGGAAACGTACTTTTTGTGTAAAGGCAACAGATGTAAACGGATTATGGAGTAGTCTTGTAACGAAGATACAAGTGGATAAAGCTCCGGCATTTTACGAGACTTGGTGGGCTTATACGGCTTATGTTGTGTTTGTTTTATTGGCTGGTTATTCATTTTATTATAGGACAAAACGAAGGATGCAATTGCGTCATGAATTGAGAATAGTTCAGATTGAAAAGGAAAAATCGGAAGAACTCGTTCAGGCTAAATTGCGTTATTTTACGAATATTTCTCATGATCTTCTCACTCCTTTGACTATTGTTACTTGTTTGATTGATGATGCAGAAATCACTTACAAGAATAAGATTCCACAGTTTGAAATGATTCGTGCTAATGTAAACCGCTTGAAAAGATTGTTGCAGCAGATTCTTGACTTCCGTAAAGTTGAGAGTGGAAATATGAAATTGAAAGTAACTTCAGGAGATATTGTATCTTTGATTTACAATGTTTGTAATTCTAATTTTATGCCTTTAATTCAAAAGAAAAAGTTGACAATTTCTTTTGAATCATCAGAGGACACAATACAAGCATATTTTGATGTAGATAAGATAGATAAAGTGGTCTTTAATCTTTTATCTAATGCTTGTAAATATACAGAAGAAGGGGGAGAAATAAAGATTGCACTATCGACCCATTCGCAGAATGGGCATACTTATTTATCTATTATAGTCAGTGATACAGGCAAGGGGATTGCTCCTGAAGATCTAGATAAGATATTTACGCGGTTCTATACTAATCAACATTGGGTATCTAGTGAAACTAATGGCATAGGACTTTCACTTACAAAAGACTTGTTGGAAATACACCACGGAACAATTAGTGTAGAAAGTGAAATAGAAAAAGGAACTTCATTTACAGTAATTATTCCTATTGATAAAGAAAGCTATGCTGAGAGTGAGATAAATATCGAATCATCACAGGAGCTGAGAAAGGAAGGTAGGACGGATATTGTAGATGTTGATATGGAAGCTTGGGAGCAGCATGAAGGAGAGAATGTGGAAACTACAGTTAATGATATTCATTTGTTACTAGTAGAAGACAATGAAGAATTATTGTATTTAATGGAGCGTATTTTGTCCAGACGTTATCATGTGATGATGGCTAAAAATGGGGTAGAAGCTTTAGAACTGATGAAAGATAATGAAGTCGATATCATTGTAAGTGATGTTATGATGCCTGAAATGGATGGTTTGGAATTATGTCGCACCATTAAGGGAAATTTAGAGACGAGTCATATACCTATTATTCTATTAACAGCGAAAAATACGGCAGAGGATCGTATTGAATGTTATAATGCCGGAGCTAATGCCTATATATCCAAACCTTTTGAGTTAAAGGTACTTGAAGCGCGTCTTGATAATTTCTTAATGGATAAAAGGACCAAGCAAGAAGAATTTCGTACTGATATAGAGGACATAAACTTTAATTTGTTGGATGCGACCGATATTGATAAAGAATTCTTGGAGAAGGTTATAGAGGTTATACAAGAAAATTTATCTTCTTCTACGTTTGACGTCATTCAGTTGGCAGATGCTTTGGCTATGTCCAAATCTTCTCTTTATCGTAAGACAAAAGCGATAATAGGTTTGTCCCCGGTTGAGTTTATCCGGAATGTCCGTTTAAAGCAAGGCGTAAAGATGTTGAGAAATAAATCAATATCTGTATCAGAAGTTGCGTATACGTGTGGATTCTCCAATCCTAAATATTTTTCGACATGTTTCAAAGAGGAATTTGGGGTGACTCCTAAAGAGTTTCAAAAAGCAGATACTAAAATTAATAAATTATAAATATATTAATCTTAGTATGATTTATCATGAATATCGACTATCTGTTTTATAGTTGATATTCATGATGTTTTTATGGTGTATTTATTCTCATTACTTTTAAAATATTAATTGATTTTTAAACCTTATGAATAATTCTCGAACTAACTGCCATAACATAAATAAGTAATTTTATCATTGCTCCAAATTTAAACCCATTTGATTGATTTCTGTACTTCAACTTTCTCGGAAAGTCTCAATTTTGTCTTTTGATAAATGAGTACTAATTTTAAATTCTACGTAAATGAAAAAACGTTTTTTTATATTGAGCATATCTTTGACTTTTATTTCTATAATACATGCGGCTCAATATATTGAGAATCCATTAATTATTTCTACTGCTGAAGGTTTAAGAGCTTTTTCAGAGTCTGTTAATAATGGGAATTCTTATCAGGGGAGAGTGGTCAAACTATCAGCTGATATTTGGTTAAATGATACAATTGGATGGCAAGAGTGGAATCGACAAACAAAAATAAAGTCATGGATCCCCATTGGAACATCTAAGAACCCTTTTGAAGGGACCTTTGACGGGAATGGACACTATATTGCAGGTCTGTTTACGAGAGCGGGTTCTGAAACCTTTTTTCAGGGGCTATTTGGTTTTTTGAAAAAAGCAACAGTGAAGAATACTCACATTCGCTATTCTCATATAATTGCATACAATTATGTTGGTGCTATTGCTGGTTATATTTCATATAATACACAGATATTGAATTGTTCAAATGGAGGTATTGTGGAAAATGATCGTAATTTTACTGGTGGACTTATAGGTTTTTCTTCTGGACAAAACCGTATTATCGGCTGTAGTAATTATGGTAAGGTTTATGGGCATCGTTGTGTTGGGGGGATTATCGGTTATTTTGAAGGCGGCTCTATTTATAATTCTTTTAATAGAGGAGAGATTATTGGGCGTTATGAACATGTAGGAGGTATTATAGGTGAATTTACGGAACCTTATCAAAAGTCTATAAAAGATTCAGGATTGAAAGAACTTCCGAATGATACTGTGGCCAATTGTTATAATACAGGAATCATCATGGCAAGAGATGTGGCAGGTGGCATTGCCGGGCATATAAACTTACATCCAATACAGATTTCTACATGGAAAGTTTTGTTTGCTAATAATTACAGCTCTGGAAAAATTCGTACTAGATATCCTGTTATTACTGACGGGTTGGTAGGTGTATATGCTTATTTTGCCAATTCTGATAATTTGGTAATACCGACTATTGATCGTATCAACCGTGATGGAGCTGCATGTTATTGGAGTGAAGAATCTTGTAAACTAAGCACTATTAAGAAACCTCGTTTTGAAGGAAGTAAAATTCGCTCTGAAGCTTGGAATGAAATCATGTACGGATCGATGAAAATACCCGACTCTTTTAGATATTTCAGTAATAGTGAGATGAAACAGGATTCATTTGTTGATTTGTTGAACAAATGGGTAGACAAAAAAAATGTATTTAACCAGTGGGGGCTGGATAAAAAAGGCATAAACGATGGATTCCCTATTTTTATAAATTAAATAAATACACATTATGAAGAAAATTTGTATTCTATTGATATTAATCTTGTTTGCGGCAGGAGTAATGAAGGGGTATGGGCAAACTGAAAAGTTTAATAAAGATTCATTAACCAATCGTTTTGTGACTCAATTAAGTGTATTTCCGCAAGAAAAAGTTTATTTGCATATTGATAAAGGTACCTATATGGCAGGTGATACTTTGTGGTTTCGGTCTTATATTGTGGATGCTACATTACATAGTCCCTTACATGACAAATATATATATGTAGAATTAGTAAATCCTCTGGATTCTATTGTTTCCCAAGCATTAGTGCGTCCTGATAATGGTATTTATCATGGTTATCTATCTTTGGGACGTGAACTGGCTGATGGTGATTATACGTTGCGTGCTTATTCTCGTTATATGTTGAAAAATAGAAGCGAATGTATTTTCAGACGTCCTGTTCGAATAGTGACTGTTTCATGGAATAAAATAAAGATGAAGCCTTTTGTAAGGAATAATAGTAAGTTTCCAGACTTGACCTTTAAATTTACTGCCAGTGATACCCTTATGGTCCTTAATCAGGCAACTATGTCAGTAAATAAACAGCCGGGCATGTCGTTGAAACTGTTAGAGATGAAGAATGGATTTATGGTAGAACGGGGCCAAAAGGATTGGAAAGGCAATACATCATGGCTTTTGTCAATGAAGGATAAAGATGATAATGTTTATCGTCGGTATTTGCCGATTTCTACCCAAAATGAAGATTATGATGTGACATTTTATCCTGAAGGCGGATATTTATTGGCCGGACAAGCCTGTCGTATTGCCTTTAAAGTAATTGGTTGTACAGGAAATGCAGCGGATGTGCAATTGGATATTGTGGATGAATTTGGAGAGGTGATTACTTCTACTCGTACGCTTCATGAAGGAATGGGATCATTTATTCTGACTCCGGAAACAGGTAAGTTATATATGGTAAAATGTGTGGATAAGTTTGGACGGAGGAAAGAGTTTAAGTTGCCTTCTATTGATATGAAAGCATTGTATGGATTGAGAGTTGACACACAACGGGAGAATTTCAGAGTTTCTTTATTGTCTGTAGAGGGAGCACCTTTGGAGTCTCTGTATTTAGTGGCTCATGTTCGTGGAATTGTCATTGCGTCGGAAGAGTGGAAAGAGCCTCAAAAAAAATATTTGTTTCCCAAACAATATTTTCCGGCTGGTGTTGTGCAGTTTTTGTTATTAAACAAAGATGGGAAGGTGTTAAGTGAACGCCTTGCGTTTTCAGATTCTTATCTTCCTGTAATTTGTAATCTGACAATTGATGGTATTCTTGAGCAGAAGCGGGAAGCCGTTTCAATAAGTACTAATCTTTTAGATGCTAACCAACGACCTTTAGCAGGAGTTTATTCAGTATCAGTGACTGATAGCAAATTCGCATCGGTTGATTCATGTTACAATATTCTTTCCCATTTGTTATTAACCTCTGAACTAAAAGGGGCTATACGGTCTCCCGGATTTTATTTTAAACAAGGAAGTGCAATAGCTCGGAATAGTTTGGATCTGCTAATGTTGACACAAGGATGGAGGCGATATAAGTTACCAGAAATTATTCAAGGTAAATATGAAACACCAATTCTGGAAAAACATACAGAGATGGCAGTGCAAGGACGTACGCTAAGTGCTGGAGGTATTTTGACGAAATCAAGTAATGAACATTTGGTTTCAATTTCCGGTACTGGTAGTTTGAAAGGTTTCCAGCGAATTATTTCTACTGATAAGAATGGCTACTTCTGTTTCGATAGTATAGCCTATGCCGATGGCAGTGGTTTTCATATTAATGCTGTGCAGATGAAAGCAAAGGAGACTGGAAAAATCGAGCTTTTTGATAGAGAGTATCCTCATAATATTCCCCTCTATCCACAAAGTCCGTTAGAAGAAGATTCTATGCATAATGTACAGAAAGAGGATATGGAGATGATTACTCGTTTGGATAATTTGCATTTTATGTTGCAGGATATCATTGTCAGGGCACCAATGTGGGGAAGTCGTGATTATAGTAAGTTCACGGATAGAGAAATGGTACGTTATAAGGATATGCGTGCATTATTGAAATCTCAAGGCCTGACTATTTCTACATTAGTGGAAGATACAGATGCAATGCAGGCCCGTCTGAAGGCGGACGAAATATTGGCTACTCGTGATACATCGCTTTTTAGCGGGTATGAGTTGGATGCGGTAGAAAGTAATTCTTCTCGATCCATGCAATTGGTCGAGGATATGGTATATTATGGTGATCAGCAGATATTGTTGTTTGTCGATGATAATTTCTGTAAGCCGGATATATTGGTAAATTGGATAACTCCAGGTGACGTAGAGAGCATGGTATTGGTTAAGGATGTTGACCGAAATAGAGCGAATGCTTTGTTGCAGGGAACATTGAAGTGGAGCGAGAAGTTTTATTTGAATACTGGTCGTGATTTATGTCAGGCTTATTGTCGTATTCCTCTTAATCGGAAAAAAATTGCAATTTTAAATGTTACTACAAAAGACAATTTTGATTCACGTTGTCTAGGATGGTGGTCGAAATATTATGATGACATCCAACAACAAAACATGCGAAATACTACATTCTATCCTTTAGGCTATCAACAACCAATAGAATTTTATTCACCGAAATATGATACGACTATTGGAAAAAATAGTGAAATACCTGATCTGCGTACTACTCTTTATTGGAGTCCGAGATTGATGACAGATGAGCAAGGTAATGCAAGTTTTTCTTTTTATACTTCTGATCAACCAGGTAATTATTTCCTAAATATAGAAGGGATAGCAGAAAATGGGGAATTGGTTCATGTCATAAAAGCATTAATGCCATCGCATTAACGAAATGAATAAATATTTGCAGTTAATGTCTTGAACTATATTTATACCTTTCTGAATGATTTTTGGTAATATATAGTCCTGAAGATGTCTGAACCGCAAAAAGGTCTGAATTTAGACCTTTTTGAACCAAATCTAGGACATAGGTTGATGAGATTTTATCTTCCTTTGTGTCATCAAGCTTTCATTATATAATGTTTGGGTAATTGAATTTATAATATCTTTTAAAATCTAATCAACAGATGAGAAATGCAATAATTCGTTTTTGCGCTATTGTAGCTTTGTTGGGATTTGGAAATGAAATAAGGGCAGTCCGAAGTAGTGGACACCTTTTTCTTCTGAATGATAGTATTTCCCCGGATGAAAATAACGGGAAAGTAGTAGGAGAGTATGATCCTATTCGTGCGGTTTATGCTATGAAGGAAAACGCAGTAGTTTATGCTTCTAAAGACACGCTTGATTTATGGCGGGTGGGGTGTTTTTCAT
>USSR01000118.1 GCA_900557355.1 uncultured Bacteroides sp. | reverse complement strand
AAAGCACTTTCAGTACTTCCTATTCATTTCATCTGTTTTTCATCGTTTAACGAGCATAAGCTCCATCTTTAGCCTCAAAGATGACAGATGGTTCAATCACTTCCACAGTATGCCATGCACCCTTTGGTATCTGACAACCATATTTGGTTTCTGTAGGATTGAGATGGATACGCTGTACTTCTCGATACTCCACCTTACGAACTACATCTTGCACATTCATCTCCTTCTGAAAATCATCCGTATCATTCTCATATGAAACTACTTCCTCATAAATTACTTCGTCCAAACTGCCACACAGGCAGATTACTGTTTCGGTAGTATCTTCATGCCGATGAATGGGCACTTTAGTTTCTGGCAGCAATGCGTTTAGCATACGTTGACTGGTATCGGCAGATGAAGTGCGTAGGTCAAAGTTCTGACGCAAACGAGGATTTTCTGTGGCCTGTTCAAATAGCTTGTCTAAAAATTCCTTATTAAATTCCATAATCGTTATTGTTTCAATGATATGAGATATTCTTCATGTAAATGATAGTATTTTTTCATGAACAATATGTAAACAATAGCCAATACAGCTGATACACCCACCAAATATAACCAATGAGCAAACACCGTATCGGGACAAAGATAGATAAATCCAAGAGAAATCACTAACTGCATAACCGTATACAGCAATGAAACTTTTACATGCCCCACTTTCAACTCATTAGCCATAATCTGATAAGCATGCTTACGATGTGCCTCGCCCAAGTTCTCGTGCAAGATAATACGATGTACAATAGTCAGACAGCCATCCACACCATATACTAACAAGAATATCAGCCAAGTAATATCCGTTGTCCTGATCATCACATTACCTAACAGAAACAGTATAATAAAAGCAATACCAATAGAGCCGACATCCCCTGCAAAGCATTTCGCTTTACCCTTCGGACGGAAATTGAAAATACAAAACACCAATGAAGCAAGAATCGTTGATATGATCAAACTCTGTTCTACAAAAACACCATTTATATTCACCAGTGCCAACGGAATCAATACAGCCAAAGAGTAGCCTGCTGTGATACCATTGATTCCATCCATGAAGTTTATCACATTCGTGGCACCGACATAGACGATTAGTGCCAGTAATATTATCCACCACATTGACCAATGCAATATGCCGAGCTGATAGAATGCCATTGCGGCAGCTGCAAACTGGGCTATTAATCTTACAGAGTCCGGCAATGAATGGATGTCATCTACAAAACTAATGCCGGCTACTAATGTCAAACCGGCTAAGAACCAAGGATATTGGAATCCGAAGAAGGCACTCCAAATCCATATCCCAATTAAGAAAATTATACCTCCACCACGCAATACAATCGTAGAGTGGGATGAGCGTTCGTTGGGTTTGTCGATGATGTTAAACTTATCCGCAATACGGAAATAGAGGAGTTCTGCTATGAGAAGCAGAATAAAAATAATAATGTATGTTATCATTTCAAATTATATTACTATTATAATCCCATTATCTTATCTAAATTTTTCAGACATTCATCTTTTGTGAAAAATTTATCATAATACTCTCGTCCTTTACGTCCTTTCTCTTGAAGCTCCGACTTACTCATCTTCGACAGCATAATTACAAGTTTTGCTAATTCTTCAGAATCACCTGCGGAAACATTCCAACCACAATCTGCGTTCTTTATAACTTCACCACCCTCTCCATTTAGCACAGCAACAATCGGTCGTTCAGCTGTCATATATGAAGCTATCTTAGCAGGAGAATACAGATTAAATAATGGTGAATCAGTCAAAGACACAAGCATAACATTTGCCTTTTCAAAAAACATTGGCATAGTTTCAGATGGGAAACGCCCAAGGGTAAGTACTGTATCCTTAAGATCGTATTCTTTCACAAATGAACGAACCCATTCTAATTTACGTCCATCGCCAACAATCACCCATTTAATATTTCCATACTCTTTGGTTTTCAATGCGGCTTTCATATTACACTCCATACCATGAGCCTCACCTACAGCACCTGCAAACATGATAATAAAATCATGTTCGTCTGACAGTTTCTGCAATTCTTCTGGAAGAGAAAAAGCCAAATCTGATATATTGGCTGTTCCATCACTCCACTGTGGAAAATAGATTATCTTGTCCAAATAATCACCATATTGCAAAATACTTTGATCGAAACCTCGTGAAGAGGTAAGTATTTTATCCGAGTTCTTGTATTCGCTTTTCACAAACCAATTAAAGAATCCAAGAATAACTTGATTGTTAATACCACCTGCAGCAGTCAAGCTTTCGGGCCATAAATCAAGAACCCAAGTATAAAGTGGCACATGTCGCATTTTTTTGTACAACACCGCTGGACTTGACATTGTTACCGGTGATAGCTGCTGACAAAACACTATGTCATATTTATGAAACAATGCATGGCAAAACATCCACACCCAACCCACAATCAGATAACTGAAGTAATTGAACATAAGCATAATCTTATTGCCTTCACCACGAGGAACAATTGGTAAGCGTGTCACTCGTACCCCATTAATCACTTCATATCGTTTCTTAAATAATCCATATCCAGAAAAAAACTTACCATTTGGATAATTCGGAATGCCCGTAACCACATGTACATCACACCCCTTCTCTGCCAGATGAAAAGCAATATCATTACCTCGAAATGTTTCTGGATAAAAGTATTGACATACAAAAAGTATTTTCTTTTTTTCGTTCATTTATGATTTTCCGATGTTAATATGATAAATATTAATGCTGTTTTTGTCTTATATCAATCCTTCATGGCGCAATATCACTCCTGCCACTCCCTCGAACACATCACAATATGTATTCTCATAATGTTTTTGATTCCAATCATATGCTTCTTGCAGAAGTCGAATACCCTCTGATTTATTAGCTGTAGGATAACCGCATTCTGCATATTGATATATTATACTACCCTTCAACTGGATAGCCCTATAGTAGCAGAGTTCCGACTCTTCTTCGCCATGATGCATAAGTTTCTGGTAGATGTTCACAGCCGTTTCCGCATATCTCATTGTAATAGAAAATACATCTATCACATTAGCATTGCAATTACAGAAAAGATCCACTTTAACCATCTGCAAATACAAAGCTCCAATGTTTACAGCTGTTTCTGCAAGAGAAGCCGCATCAGAAGCCGCATTACTTATTCGCAATATCTGTAAACGTAGATTATATGCCTTTGCATAATAGTCTTTTGCCTGCATCCAGTAATTTGAGGGCAAGTTTGCTGCCAAGAAACCAAGTTGATGATATGCTCTTCCTTGCATCTCCATCGACATCAGTCGGTCTTCTTTCTGTAGCCTCAGAGCATTTTCGATGGTTCTTTCACATAAAATATTGCATTTCTTTATATACGACCCTGCTTCTGTCTTATAACCCCACTCTTCAAACTTATCTATATAATAACCTGCAATATTTGCAGGTAAATAACAAAGTACTTCATGATAGAACTCATGATTTACAGGCACCCTACTACCACTTCCTGCTTCTTCAAATACTTTCTCTGCCTCCTCAACCATCTCATGCGAAGAAGCAAAATCGCTCGTTGTGCTTCTAATCAATGCTGCATAATACGCACCTTCCTCAGCAATACAGTCATACCCCGCACTTTTCCAACTTTCAAGCATTTGTTGCAAATCTTTCAATAATCTCCATATCGTGTTCTGTCGAAAGTCGATATCCAATAGCGTCTGAATAGCAGAGATATAAGCATGAGTTTTCAAATGTCGCAACATTACATTATTATCAGGAAAGCATCCCAAGTTACGGATTGCTTTTATATAGCATTCGTATGCGTCCTTGTGGTCTTTCTTTCGACTGAAAGCATTACCATAATTCAGGCGCGCCATCTCGACCTGTGGACTTAAGTAGCCAAAGGTGTCAGCATCTTTAAATATTCGAAAATACAGTTCATCCTCTTCTTGTGGTTGAGCCGTCTCCTTGATAAACGTATCGAAAAGACCAACAATGTAGATTTGTGTTGCCAGCAACTCCACAGGAGGCATCTGTTTCTTCTCTACAAGATTTTTGATCAGTTTTTCTTTCTTTAGGCAAATATCCTTTATTTGGTTTGCAATAGTCCGAGCCTTTTCTCTATTAACTTCTAACAACTGCCCTTCAAGTTCGTCCTCTTCTTTGTTCAAAGCATCAAGTGCTTCCTTCCAGCTGTCAAGAATAGCCCGAGCTTGCTCAATAGTATTATCCAGCATATTCTCCTGAAGTACTAACTTGTGACCAAAACACTTTGAATCCAAATTTGCAACTTCCTCCGCCTTAAACTGAATAGATTCGAGTAACCACTGGTTCGTAACTTTAACCACAACCATCTTTAGTTTGCATTCCAAGAATTGTTTTTCTGACAGCAAATTCTGAAGTTCTACAATCTCAGACTTGTCCATGGATACCCCCTTACCGACAATCTCCTCTTTCTTTGCCTCCAATTCTTCAGAAATCTTATCAGCATCTCCACTTGGATCAAACTCAGTCAATGAAACGACTGGCTTTCCGAAGTAATACAGAAAATGATTCTTAAACTGAAAACATGTCATATCTACAGAAGCTATAAAGTTAGTCTTGACACGCAATAGCCAACAAAGCAGACGCCATTTGACTGTATCATACGGCGGATTTACCCTTACCGAAAATAAATCCTTTCCTTCTATCAAACGGGCGAACTCAGCATTTACTTCTGATTTGAAAATTGCTCCGCGAGTAAAAAGTGAAATAACTGGTCGCTTGTCAGGATTAGCATGCTGAAGCTCTTGAGCCTTTGCAAACTCTACCAAATCACTCTCACTTACTTTCTCCTTTAAAAGAGGAATGTAGTGATCCGTCTGCTCAAGCAGATGAATGTCCTTCTTCGGATGCAATACCAATCGAATGCTCAAGAACTCCTGTGCGATTCCATCTATCGAACGAACTGCATCCTCATAAGCATCTACCTCCTTTGATAAATCCCAAGGTATCGTTGTGTATAAATACTTTGTTTCCATAGTTACAGCACTACCGTTGTCCCATCCTTTTCCAACAATATACCTACTTACCAAGCTCTCTATTAAAGCATCTATATCATTGATATTTGACACATCATTCGGAGTAATATTCTGATTTTTCAACATCGTATCCACGTCTACCGCTTCATTCCATACCCCGTCCTTATTTGGAATATGATATACAGTAACAGCAGACAAGTCTTGACCTATCTTTGCATTAAGTTCCTTTTGGGTATAAGGGTTTATTCTATTATCATAAAGGAATATACAAATATGACTTGGTAGAACTAACTCATCTATATATTCCTGTTGTTTTGACTTATCCTCATATTCTGTGCGGAAATCTTCCCATACACAAAGCCGAATACGCACACCCTTCTCCATCCACTGATCATTTAGTCTGCGGATGATATTTCCAATATGCTTACGTGCGTACATCAAGTCCTTGGAAGAACCAAGAAAAATATTCAAGATATTCATAGTCCCTTCTTTTAATGCTATATAGATTCTAAAATTTTCGAGATAATCCCATGCAAACCTACCCTGCGTCTTCACAGTTTTTATTATACTATGATAAGTTGCTGCCATCTTTATCCATCGTCACGGCCAAAATGAAGCATGGTTTACACAAAGTGGTCAACGGACGGACAACGCGCTCCGCAGCATTATTACCTATAGGATAGCTACCATCCTTCGTATATACAAAGATATCTCCCTTCTTCAGTCAGTTACGGGCCATGTTTGGAGGTAAGCGCCCAATTTTGACATGTCATATAGGGAAAGTCGCTTTTCAGCGTTTTCCTCTTAAATAAATCAAATATTGGAAAGGTATTCCTCCCTGATTTTCCCTCTGCAGTCTTATAGCATACTGCCTGATACTGATGTTCCAAAATGTAACTTACCTGTTCGTATGTGTATTTGTAGAAAGTCTTGATGATGACCGCATCTTGTGGCTGTTTCAACAGGTCTGATTCATGACACACGGACTTGTCCGCCTTCACGCGTTTGTACAAAATGTCTTTGCGGCAGAGCCTTTCTTAGTCGGTTTGCCGGATTATTGGGCACGCAGCTGGGGATTCCCGCTCTTAGAATTCTCTTCATTGTTGACAACCGGGATACCGTCAATCTGGACTTCAACTACTTTTTTGCGAATATCCTTAAACTATTTAAAAAAATCTTCACTGCTATACATAATTCCATAAATTTTGTTTGCAGCGAAGATAAAACCTTCAATTAATAGCCATTTTTTGACTGCTTACATTCCTTGTCCCCGTTAAGTATCATCAACTTACTATTATCAACAATTTTAACTTTTACAATTATTACTCATTATGTTATACCTCCTTATAAAATTTTCATCTTTCGAGGTATGCTTAAAGAGATATCTTACATACACCCTTTCTAGTGCGTATGGTATCGTCCAACAACATTTGGCAAAGAAGTCTTTTACAATATTTGATTTCTTACCAAAGAGCTTTGTATAAAAAGTATAGAATCCATAAATCACATGAATCATTAGGGTTAGTTGCTCTCCATCGGCTTTCCAGTTATTGTAGTTCTGTACTCGCAGATGGAAACGCTCAATAGTATGATTCTGACTATTCGTTCCTCTCATTCGCACTTTCAATAATGGCTCCTGTACAAGAGCTATCCTATAATGCTTTGAAAGTTTTGTGTAAAGCTGGTCATCCTCACCGTTCCTTATTTTATCAGGAAAAAAAAACTCTCCTTCTTCGTAAATAGACCTATCCAATATTACTGCTGGAGTTGCTATCTTTGTTGATATATGTCTCTGTAGGAAGATATCATCATAGTCTCTACTTGAATCTACAAGAACTTGCTTGCCTGTTTCAGGCCACCAATAATAGAAACCTACATGACTCCACTTTGCACTAGTCTCTTCCATAAAAGCTATCTGCTTTTCTATTTTGGTAGGTAACCAAATATCGTCGGAATCTTCAAAAGCAATATAGTCGCCTGTAGCACGTTTAATACCATTATTACGTGCAGTAGCAGGACCAGCATTCTCCTGATATATATACTGAATCTTATCGCCATACTTTTTCAAGAACTCTGTCATATCTTCCTTTGAGCCATCATTCACTAGAATGATTTCATGGATGGGATAAGATTGAGCCAACACACTCTCAATAGCTTCATAGAGCCAGTCAATATGGCTATAGAATGGTATGATTACACTTACTGTCTTCATCATTATAGCGTATTCAAATTATTTTTATCAACATTAATCCTTGGCAGATAGTACTTTTTTAGGAATGATGGCTTAGTAATCGGGCAAGCCACTGTACCAAAGGCATATTTATACACCTTTCCTGCCAAATGCTTATTGGCATAACCACAGGCATAATAAGAGCCGTAAGGATAAGCAAACATCTCCACAGGCTTACCTATAATTTGCTCCAACTCGCATTTGGAATCCTGAAGGTCTTGTAATGCTTGTTCCTTATTGAGCAAAGCAAACTCCCCATGACTTACACCATGAGAAGCGATAGTGCAAAGTTCACTTTGAGACATCTCCACAAGTTGTTTTCGAGTGATAAATTCCTCTTTATCCAGAAGCGACACATTCACAAAGAGAGTGAACGGAATACCCGCCTCCTCCAACAAAGGATAAGCATTATGATAAAAGTTCTCAGGAACATCATCTATTGTAAGTGCAAAAAAATCATGTTCTTTCTCCCAATTTTCCAAACGGATAGTTTTCTTACTTTTTAACCACTGAAGAAACTTCCTGCATTGCTCCGTAGAGATACGGAAAGGCTCTGTCTCTTCATCCTGCACCTCATCCCCCACCCAATGTAGCATTAGTACTCTTCCTCTTTCAGAAAAAAGTTTAGCCACATTCGTGTGAAACATATGGCAGCACTTTCCTATAGCACGTCTAACAAGTTTCATTTAATCTCAAGTACTTTTTTTATGAGATTCAACTGATAATAAGGATTCCAACAATCATCAATCTCTTTATAGCAAGCTTTACGGACTTCTTCTCGATAACCGTTTTTTGATGTAAACCACTGAGAAATACTACGAGCAAGATCTTCCACATTATCGTACTCGAAGAAATCACCTGTATGCCCTGGAATAATAGATTCAAATTCAGGCATCTGCCACTTGAAGTTATTATGGGAAATAGCAGGGCAACCAAACATCAGTACATGCATAGCAGTAAGTCCAATATTTCCGGGAGCCACACAGAGATCAGCATTATAAATAAGTTCTGCATTGATCTTCTCATCAAAACAGGAACCATAGAACCACACATTATCTTGAAGCTGATGCTTAACCACCTCCACTTCTAACGATTGACGAATCTCACCATCACCCACAAAAACAATGTTATAATTTTCGCCTTTTTGTTTGAGAATGCCAACCGCCCCCACAATTTGATCCAGTTTCTTCACAGGAGTTAAGCGACCGATAAAAATAATAGTCGGATTGTCATTTTTGAAATGCTCTTTATAAACATTAGAAGCAACAATGTTATTACGAAGCTCCAGCTGTTTATCATAATCCAGAGAGTTCTTGATGACATGTAGTTTGCTGGCATCAAAGCCCTCCTTTATCATTTCATTTCTGGCATAATCTCCATACAAAAAAAATCCGTCCACCTTTCTAAAAAAAAACTTTTTGATATTTTTTTGCCAACAGGACTCCTTACCATACCACCCGTGAGTCCAAAGGTAAAGTTTTGACTCTTTCATACCCTTGCCCAATTTTTGCAAAAGCCACCATTCCGAGAAAGAACGGATAACACCGGGACAGATAATGGCATCATACTGCTGAAGATTCAGTTTCTTGATACCTTTGTAATACACCACAGGCCCCCCCACCTTCTTCTCTTCCATTGACAAGTCACAATGCTTAAGCAAAGAGTAGTCAAACATCTTAAGATTACGCTTCGCATTGCCACAGAAGAACCAATCCACATCAAGTTCTTTATCCATCAGTTTATATATCGCTTCCCTATAGGATGGTGTATAAGGAAAAAGCATAGCGATTTTCTTTGCCATAATATTCTTTTTATCCTTTACTACATCCTCAGCATCCTCTCAATCGCCCACCTATGGCTTTCACATTGAAAATTATTGAGCATCATCGGAATGTCCGGACCTTTCAAAAGGCCATAAACCGCATGAGAGAGAATATGCATGTCAGTTGTGGGAGCTACAGCACCTAATCCCCTGAGTAAGTAGAGTTTATACTCAATCCATAGAGATTTGAGGGTAGTATTGAGATACTCCCAGTACTTGTCTTCTTCGTTTAGGAGCTCACACAAGTAATCGTTGTATAACTTACATTCTGTACTCTCATCTAGTTCAAGACTAGTTTCTGAGAACCTCGTGTTGTGTACCTCAAAGGATAGCTGCATATCCTCATCAATGTCCATTTCTACAATAAGTCCCTTGTACCAGTTTTCACCATGTTGGTTAGAGAATAACTGAAAAAAGAAATTGCCAAGGCTGTAAAAAATTTTTCTGCCATTGTATTCTTCCCATCCCTGTGGAGTATGAGGATGTGAAGCGATAACGGTATCAGCTCCCATATCAATAAACTCTTTATAGCGAGCACGCCATTCTGGAAGGGGTACAACGACATCCTCCACTCCTGCATGCGGAAGGACAATCAGTAGATCACATTCCTTCTTGGCATTCAGAATAGTCTTATTGACAAGAGGATGATTGATCCAAGCAGTACCATAATCCGAAGACTTAGAGTCAAGTCCTAAAGCCCCAAACTCCTTATGTACCAAACACAAAAGACCAACTTTGATTCCATCCTTCTCGATCACACGAAGGTTATAGGCATCCTTGAAACTTCCAGCACCGACAATAAGGGTATCCTCCTTGAATGCTCTGATAGAAGTCTCACATCCTTCCTTATCTTGATCCATCATATGGTTATTAGCCAGCATAATGATGTTAGCTCCAAGATTCTCGATAAACGCAGGAGAATCTAGAGACTGAGTCAACGCAGGACCACTCTTATATATAGTTTTTCCCACACCTCTAACTGGAGCTTCAAAATTGACAGCTACATAATCTGCACTCTTGAGTAAATTCAGCAGACGTTGATCAACTTGTATTCTCTTTGGGTCTTGGCTTACGAAATCGCCACAGATAACAAACTTCATATCAAGTATTATTCGTCAAATTTTCTACCAAGAATTTCCACACCCTCATTAGAATATGAGTTCATGATACCACCCCAAGGGCTGAAAGTTAACTCACCAAAATAGATTTTACCGTTGAAATCATAGAGATCAACTCTGACAAATTCAAAATCACTGGAAAGCTTCTCTGCTAGAATTACCATTTCCTTCAAATGCTCCGGTTTAGGAGGAATACTTGCAGGCATAAACTCTGGTTTGGTGTAAGGAAGCTGTTGCCAATTAGTATCTAGTGTACAGTACTTTGCTCCAGACTCGCGTTCGCAAACAACAAAAACATCCGCTACCTTACCCTTGATACAATGAAACTTATAGTCAGTAGGAAGAACAGAGCCATCACCCATCAATTCCTCTGCTAAAATCATCGGCTTAATAGCACAATAATGAGGTTCGGTATTGCGAAGATGTGATGCTCCCTCAAGGGTTGCATTCATTTCCTTAATGACAACGGGAATGTTCATCTTTAATTTGTCGGTACAGATGTAGTGTCCTCCACTACAGTTATTAGCCTTCAAAATAAAATGGTCAGGAAGCTGATCAAACGGAATCTGATTGGCATTCTCCCAAGCACCATATTGTTTGAGAAGAATATCTTCAAGCCCCTTAGCCTTAACATACTCACGCACCTTTACCTTGTCAGCATAGTCTGCATATTTCAAAAAATCCTTAGAAAGCATTGCAGAGAGTATTCTTTCTGACAGATCCTTCGGGTGTTTGAAATTTGGTAAATGATGTCGATGGCTATAATAACGCATTGTATAGTTCACACGCTGACCTAACACATTAGCGACAAAATCGCCTAACCAAGAATTAAACCGGCTTCTCCAATTGCCTTTATCTTCTACTACTGGCATAATTATTTATTTTTGTAATACTTGTAAAATTTGATTGCACATGGCAACACTTCTGTCATATAGTTTTCTATAAGATTGTATTTGTCTAGTAATTTAAACCGATTCACAACCGCTTTATAAGCATACTTTTTCATTACTCGTCTTTGTTTATGATACAAAGCACCTCTTGAAATGATAGAATAGATACATTTTCTCCATACAGGGAAACTTAACTCTTCAACAAAAGTCTTATATGAGGCCTCATAAACATTCTTATAGTTTGCATGATTTTCAATGATATCTGACAGCCTATCAACAAAGCTTTTAATATCTTTGTGCGAAATAATGAAACCATTAATTCCATCCCGAATAATCTCTTGATTAGCTATCCTGAAATCAGACACAATTGGAATACATCCTATCCTCATTGCCTCTAATAAAGCCATTGGAAATCCCTCCCTACGAGAAGGGGCAAGGAATACATTACAAGAAGCTATAATTTCAGCAGCCTGCTGTTGAGGAATAAGTCCAGTGACTATTACTCTTTCATCATTCGGTAATATCAAACGAATATCCTTGAAAGGCTGGAACTTCTTAAGCGGCGGAGTTGTAATACCCAACCAATAAAATTCGAAAGGCAAATTCGATTTACATAGTTCATTTACAATTGGTACAACTACATCTGGAGATTTACTAGCAGCAGATCCACCGGCAAAAACAATCTTGATCTTCTCTGCTGTCATTTTCGCTTGTCTCTTAGCGGCCGAATCTGGATTATCAGTCACAGAGTTAAACACAACCTTAATTTTATCATTATTCTTTATTCCAAAACGATGAATTATGTAATTCTTACAACTGCTGGATAAAGCGATAATATTATCAATATACTCATTGTTAAATGCAGCATTATCACAATCCATTGTACCTAAAGAATGCGATACTGTAATCAACCGTGTTTTATTATCTATGAATGCAGCCAATAAAGACATAATATGAGAATTACTATTAATTATCACATCGTAATTCTCAATCAATAATTTACTTAAAATATTTGAAGCATCACCGAAATTATAAATATTAATTCCATATGTGGAATATGTCCTCACATACCCCTGATACGATTCAATATTCTCATCAACCAATAGATGAACCTCGTTCTCTTCATTCAAAAGACTACACAATTCTCTATTGAAAGATGGTATTCCCGCATTCGGGGTCACAGATGAGGTTGCTAATAGTATTTTCATTTATTTTCTACTCTTTATTAATCTTGCAGGATTTCCACCAACGACCGAATATGGAGGAAAGTCCTTAGTTAATACAGAAGCCATCGCTACAATAGTACCATCTGCAATTGTTCTTCCCGAAGTCATATGAACCTCTCGACCAATCCAAACATCATTGCCTATCTTTGTGATCTTTTTTTCAACCATACCCTGGAGAGCCATTGGCTTCGTTACATCAGAAGTACGATGGTTCACATCCATTATGAAACAGTTGGGACCCATCATAACATAATCGCCTATTATTGTTCCATTGGGGATTTGAGCATTTATCCCGATACCTGAATAATCACCAATCTCAATATCAACACCGGACGCAAAATGTGCCTTACGCTCAATGTTTACATGCTTTCCACACTTTTTAAATATCTGTCTACAAAGAAGATAACGAATACTCCCTCCCATATTGCCAAATGTGTTGGATTTAGGTAGATACTGAGCAAACCCATAGTACAATGCTAAGCAGAATACTTGCCTTATCTTGATTTCTTTTCCTTTAATTATCATAAGGCACTATTTCATTAATTCCACAAACTGGCAAGCAACATTCTCAATACGATAATTGTCCAAGAAACCTATCTTATGATCTTGAGAATAATCTCCCTCAAAGAACTTTAAGAAATTCGAAGGATCTGAAAAGTCATTTTCTACATCCAACACTGGACGACCAGCAATACCATAATCAACCAACTTACTTGGGGTTTGAACAGTGGATGGATTGGTGATGTTGATCAGAAAATCCGCCTTACTACACTCCCATACCACATCCTTGCGTCCTTTACCTATGATGTACTCTATCTGACCGTTAGACTCCTTTATGTACTTTTCCTCAAATGGAGAACGCATCATCATAATAAACTTATAAGGTTTATCAAACTTCAGGAGATAATCCATAAATGAACGAGGATCGCGAACACCAGGGTATATAGAACCCATAAAGAGGAAGGTAGGAACAGCATTCTTTTTATACTCCGCAATTGGAGTCTTCGAAAAATCAAAGCCTTGAGGTATCACACGAATTTTATTCCAATACTGCTCATAATAACCCTTATAACTCTCCTTAGTAGGCACCGCAATATAATCACACATTGAGCACCACATATCCTCAAAACGCTTCATG
>USSR01000117.1 GCA_900557355.1 uncultured Bacteroides sp. | reverse complement strand
TTAAGTAACGGAGGGGTGATTTACTATCTCTTTCACTCTTCCGGAAGGCGGGAACTTGTGTGTTGGCAAGTAAGGAATTTGTTTTTTCTTCTGTCAGACTGACCTAAAGTATAGATTTATTTTTCTACTTTTGCTTACTGACAACAAATGCTTGTGAAGTAATGGACAAAGACATAACACTGGAACAAGAATTCGATCTGGTCTTCAAGGCACATTATTCGCTGGTGAAGAATTTCGCATTGATGCTCCTTAAATCGGGGCAGGACGCGGATGATATAGCACAGGACGTTTTCACGCGACTATGGGCCAAACCGCAGATTTGGCAGGATAACCCCGGGATAGATAAATATATCTATGCTATGACCAAACATGCCATTTTTGATTTTCTCAAGCATAAGCGCATAGAACGGTCTTACCAACAGGCACAGATGGAAGAAAGTCTTTTCAAGGATTTGTCTCCGTCGGGTGATACACTGGACGCTATCTATTATAAAGAAATACAATTAGCTCTGCAAATGGCTGTCGAACAGTTCCCCGAGCGTCGCCGATTGATTTTTGAAATGAGCCGCATCCAGGGAATGAGTCATCTGGAAATAGCGGAAAAGCTTGATATTTCAGTGCGTACCGTAGAGCGTCAAATCTATCTTTCCATAGTTGAATTAAAAAAAATCGTATTTATTTTATTTTTTCTTCATTTCATTTGAGTAGTCTTCGCATTTGTGTCGTGCTATATATGTATTCACCACTAATAGCACAACTATATGAAGAATTATTTTCGGCAGATACTGACCTCGTTCACTAAGAATCATTATTCGGAAATGATCCGGCAGAATTTCTACGGATGGCTGACGGATAAGGAACATGCCGTAGAAAAAGACAAAGCTCTAAAAGAAATCTGGACGACAGCCCGCGCTATGGGCGAAGTGCCCCATGTGGAGAAGGAACTCGAACGGTGGAAACGGAACAACGGTCTTCACACGGCTTCTTCAGTCCCTGTAACCCCTAATCGCAAAATTCGTATATTGCGTCTTTGGCAATCCGTTGCGGCTGTGTTACTGGTGGTAGCCGTATCTCTTGGTTATCTGGTGATGCAGGCGGAGAGAACGCAGAATGACCTTATACAGGAATTCATTCCAGTGGCGGGGATGCGGCATCTTTCTCTTCCGGATGGCAGCCAGGTTCAGTTGAATTCAAAAAGTACTTTGTTATATCCGAAACAGTTTACTGGGAAAGAGCGGTGTGTTTACTTGGTTGGTGAAGCCAATTTTAAAGTGAAGCCTGACAAGAAGCATCCTTTCATTGTAAAGTCGGATGATTTTCAGGTAACTGCTTTGGGAACGGAATTCAATGTCAGTGCCTATCCGGAGAATCAGGAAATCAGTACAGCATTGCTGTCGGGCAGTGTATTGGTAGAGTGGGGAAATCTGACCCAGCGGACCGTATTGCAGCCTGACGAACAGTTGACGTATGACAAAGAGAACCGTCAGTTTCGGGTAGTGCATCCCGATATGGCAGATGTCACCGCTTGGCAGCGGGGCGAACTGGTTTTCAATGAAATGACCGTAGAAGATATTATACGTGTACTGGAACGAAAATACAATTATACGTTTGTCTACAGCTTGAACCAGCTGAAGAAAGATCGTTTGAGTTTCCGGTTCAAGGATAAGGCACCTTTAGCAGAAGTCATGGATATCATTGTCGATGTGGCGGGCAATTTGAAATTCAAGATAGAAGGAGATAAGTGCTATATTACACGGAAATAAATCAATAACTTAAAAACACAATTACTGCCCATGAGAAAAAAGTATCCGGAACAGAGCGCCACTCCATCCCGGATATGAAATAATCAACTTTTCTGCATCAGAGTGTTATACTCTGTTGATCTGATCTACGTGAATAACAACCTAGTTAACAAACTAATACTTAAAAGTTAATGCTACAAAATTACACATTTATAGCGGATAAGCGAGGCGTAAGAAGAAGTTTTCTACTCTTTTTCAGTTTATTTTTGCTACAAGTAACAGCTTTTGCTCAAAATGACGTGCGGATTACCATCCGTGAGAACAATATTACCGTCATTGAAGCATTGAAGAAAGTGGAAAAGCAGTCGGGATTATCCATTGGGTACAATAACTCGCTGCTGCGTGACAAACCTGCCCTCAATCTCAATCTGGATAAAGCCGGATTGGATTATTCTCTCTCTACCATTTTGAAAGGTACAGGCTGCACCTACGAATTGAAAGGTAAATACATCAAGATTATTCCTCAACCGGCACAGGAAAAGCCATCTTCCGATAAACAAATCAAAGGAAAGATGACAGACGAAACGGGTGAGCCGCTTATCGGTGTCAATATTCAGGTGCAGGGTTCTGCCAGTGGAGTTATTACGGACATTGAAGGACGTTATTCTATCGAAGCTCCGGTGGGTAGCACGCTCAATTTTACCTATATAGGCTATACTCCTCAAAATGTGAAAGTCACAGATCGGAGCGTGTATAATGTGACGCTTGCCACTGCCGTGGAGCAACTCAACGAAGTAGTCGTGACTGCCCTTGGTATCAAGCGTGAACAGAAAGCATTGAGCTACAACGTGCAACAGGTGAAAGCGGACGAAATCTCCGGCATTAAAGATGCTAATTTCATCAACAGCCTGAATGGCAAGGTGGCAGGTGTTACTATCAACAGCAGTTCTTCCGGTGTAGGTGGAGCCAGCAAGGTAGTGATGCGTGGTGCGAAATCTATCGAACAAAGCAGTAATGCGCTTTACGTCATCGACGGTATACCGATGTATAACTTCGGTGGCGGTGGTGGAATGGAATTCGACTCACGGGGTGCTACGGAGAGCATTGCCGACATTAATCCGGACGACATCGAAAGTATCTCCGTATTGACGGGTGCCGCAGCAGCTGCACTCTACGGTAGTAATGCTGCCAATGGTGCGATTGTTATTACTACCAAGCGCGGACAAGTAGGCAAGTTGCAAGTGACGGTGAACAGCAATACCGAGTTTGCCCGTCCTTTCGTGCTTCCTGAATTCCAAAACCGCTACGGGACGGGAAGCCGTGGGAAAGACGGAGGTTCTACCATCCTTAGCTGGGGAGCGAAGTTGAATGACGCCTCCCGCACCAATTATGAACCGAAAGATTTCTTTGATACAGGACTGATCTTCACCAATTCTGTCACCCTTTCTACCGGTACGGAGAAGAACCAGACCTTCTTTTCGGTGGCGTCGGTCAACTCCGAGGGCATTGTTCCCAACAATCGTTATAACCGTTTTAATTTTACTTTCCGTAATACGACGAATTTCCTGAACGATCGGATGAAACTTGACATAGGAGCCAGCTACATCATTCAGAACGACCGCAACATGACGAATCAGGGGATTTATTCCAATCCCATTGTGCCCGTTTATCTGTTCCCGCGTGGCGATGACTTTGAACTTGTCAAAGTGTTCGAACGTTGGGATCCGGCACGCAAAATCAATACGATGTTCTGGCCGCAGGGAGAAGGTGACTACCGTATGCAGAATCCTTACTGGATTGCTTACCGTAATCTGCGTCTGAATCAGAAGAAGCGTTATATGCTGTCTGCTCAATTGAGTTATGACATTACTGACTGGTTGAATATATCAGGACGTGTACGTGTGGACAACACGCACACCAAGTATGAACAGAAGCTCTATGCCAGCTCCAATCTTACAATTACGGAAGAGAGTACGCAGGGACACTATACCATCTCCAAGCCCGACGAAACACAAACGTATGCCGACGTGCTTGCCAACATCAACAAGCGTTTTAATGACTTCTCACTGGTGGCAAACGTGGGTGCCAGCATTGTGAACAACAGATACGAAGATTTGAGTTATCGTGGCCCGATTCGTGAAAAGGGAATACCGAACGTGTTCAATGTGTTCGACCTCGACAACACAAAGAAGAAAGCCCGTCAGGACGAATGGCAGGAACAGACGCAATCAATCTTCGCCAGTGTGGAAGTGGGATGGAAGAGTATGCTCTATCTTACACTGACCGGGCGAAACGACTGGGCTTCGCAACTTGCCAATTCTTCTACACCTTGTTTCTTCTACCCGTCCGTAGGACTTTCGGGGGTTATCTCCGAAATGCTGACTTTGCCGGAATTTATCGACTATATGAAGGTCCGTGGCTCTTTCAGTTCCGTTGGTATGCCTTATCCCCGTAATCTGACATCGCCCACTTACGAATACGATGAGGCTAACCAGCAATGGAAGCCCAAGACACACTATCCTATCAAGGACTTGAAGCCCGAGCGTACCAACTCGTGGGAATTGGGACTGGATATGCGTCTTTTCAAGGATTTCAGCCTCGGCTTTTCATGGTACTTGGCAAATACTTTCAACCAAACCTTCGACCCGAAAGTTTCCGTATCTTCCGGTTATAGCAAGATTTATTTGCAGACAGGATATGTGCGTAATTCCGGTGTGGAACTCTCATTGGGTTATGGACATACCTGGAACAACCATTTGCACTGGGAAAGTAATTTCACTCTCTCTCACAACAAGAATACGATAAAAGACTTGGTGACCAGCTATATTCATCCCGAAACGGGATTGCCTATCACACAGAATCGCTTGGATGTAGGCGGACTGGGTAAAGCACGATTCATCCTGAAGAAAGGGGGTACGTTGGGTGATCTTTACACACAGAGTGACTTGAAACGGGACAATAGTGGCATGGTGGAGATTGATCCTTCCGGTGCGCTGACTACGGAAGATAACCTGCCGGACATTAAGCTGGGTAGTGTATTCCCGAAAGCTAATCTGGCATGGAATAACCGCTTCGAATGGCGTGGTATCAGTCTAAGCGCACTCTTTACAGCACGTATCGGAGGGATTGCTTATTCTGCCACACAGGCGGCAATGGATCAGTATGGAGTGTCCGAACGTTCGGCTCAAGCCCGTGACAACGGTGGTGTGTTGCTCAACGGACGTACTCTTGTGGATGCGCAAACGTATTACAGCCTCATCGGAAACAGTAGCGGATTGCCGCAGTATTACACTTACAGCGCTACGAACGTGCGTCTGCAAGAAGCCAGTGTGGGTTATACCATTCCCCGCAAATGGCTGGGAGGTGTGTGTGACATCAATGTCTCTGTGGTAGGTCGTAACCTTTGGATGATTTACTGTCGTGCACCTTTCGACCCTGAAGCGGTGGCGAATACCGGTAATTATTATCAAGGCATTGATAACTTCATGTTGCCGAGTACCCGTAATATCGGCGTGAATGTGAAAATAAACTTTTAACCCGTTAAATCAGATCGTATGAAACAAGTGAAATCTTTCTTAAAGATATTCTCCCTGGGACTTCTGCTGGTGGGCGGAGCAGCCTGTACGGGCAACTTCGATGAAATCAACCGCAAGGAGTACGAAGTGACCAAGGATGAGCAGGGACGCGAAAACTACAATATAGGCTCTACCCTGCGAGGTTTGCAAGGGTTGGTGGTACCTACTAAAGAGCATCTTTATCAGTTTATCGAGGCTTTGGCGGCAGGTCCGTTTGCCGGGTATTATGGGACTACGCTCGTGCGTACCGATAAATTTGAAACTTATAACCCGTCTGTTGACTGGCAGGATAAGACGTATGGTGATATTTTTACCGAATCTTATCCGCTTTACCGCGATTTGCAGGATCAGAGTGATGATCCTGTGGCACTGGCTCTTGCCAAATTGCTGCGGGTAGCTATTATGCACCGTATGACGGATATGTATGGTCCCATTCCTTATAGCAAGGTGATAGACGAGCAGGGTAGTGTTTCGCTTAATGTGCCCTATGATTCGCAGGAAGCTGTTTACAAACAAATGCTGAAGGAACTTGATGAAGTGAGTTCCGTGTTGAAGGAAAATCTTACGATAGGTTCTGAAGCATTCCGTAAGTTTGACGATGTTTATTACGGTGACGTCAGCAAGTGGTATAAATTTGCCAATTCCCTGAAGTTGCGTATGGCTATCCGCATGGTGTATGTTGATCCTACTACGGCACAACAAGTGGCACAGGATGCCGTAGCAGCAGGGGTTATCACGGACAATGCCGATAATGCCGAAATGAAGGTGGAGGAAAACCGTGCCGCTATGGTTTTCAACGGCTGGTCCGACCATCGGATAGGTGCCGACTTGCTTTGTTACATGAACGGTTATCAGGATCCTCGGCGGGAGAAGATGTTTACTCAAGTGGAAATCACGGAAACAGTTGGTGGTAAGCCGACGAAAGTGTCCGGCTTTGCCGGTATTCGTATCGGTATTGATGTGGTGAACAAGGAAAGCGTGATAGACCGTTATAGCAAACCGATTATATCTACTGCCAGTCCTTATCCGTGGATGAATGCGGCAGAAGTCACTTTCCTGCGTGCCGAAGGTGCATTGCGTGGCTGGGCGATGGGAGGCGATGCCAAGAGCCTATATGAAGAAGCAATTGCTCTTTCTTTTGAACAGTACGGACTTCCTGCCACGGATGCTCTTTCTTATGCGACCAATGCTTCCAATACCCCGCAAGCCTACACAGACCCTGTGAATGGAACCTATTCAGCCGGAGCCGTTAGCAGCATTACTGTTGCCTGGCAAGAGGGTGATGAATATACCGAGAAGAATCTGGAGCGTATCATTACCCAGAAATGGATTGCTATGTTTCCTTCTACGGTAGAGGCATGGAGTGAATATCGTCGTACGGATTATCCTCACTTATTGCCTGTGGTAGTGAACAACAGTGGTGGTACTATTGACGATACGAAAGCTAAAATACGTCGCTTGTGGTATCCGCCCAGCGAATATTCCGGTAACCGGCAGTATATTCTGGAGGCCGTCGGTATGTTGGGTGGCCCTGATAACGGCGCTACTTCTCTTTGGTGGGACAAGAAACCGAGACCGTAGGGACATGAAACTGGAAATGTGAGAACTAGAAAACAAGAAGATATAGAAACTAAAACAAGAAGATATGAATATGAGAATTTCCATTGCTAACATCTTCACTCATCTGTTCCTGTTGCTGGCATTGCTTGCTACCGCTTCGTGCAGCGACTGGACGGATCAGAAAACTGTTGATATTGATCCGCAGCATGCCAAAGAACAGAATCCTGAACTTTGGGCTCGTTACATGGAGACGCTGCGTACGTATAGGCAAAGCAAACACTTTGTCACTTACGGTAGTTTCGACAATAGTGCCGAAAAGTCGAAGAATGAAGGTGATTACCTCCGTTCATTGCCCGACTCATTGGACATCGTAACTCCGACGCATCCCGAAAGCCTGACCTCTTATGACTGTGAGGATATTCTCCTGTTACAGGAAAAGAGTATCAAGGTGCTCTATTTGGTGGATTATACCGCTCAAATGCCCGCCTTGACCGATGCTGCCAAACTAGGTGCCTGGTTGGATAAGGCCGTTGCTGCCGCTTCCCAGTTGGGTATGAATGGGTTTGCCATTAAAGGTACTCCTCTTTATGGAGGAACGGAGGCTGAACAGGCTGCCCGTCGTGAAGCAGCCAAATTAATCGTCTCCAAGCTTTCTACCGCTGTAGGCGATGGCAAACTGTTGGTATTTGAAGGTGATCCTGCCTTTATGGATGCCGCAGATCTGAATAAGCTGGATTATGTAGTCTTGAACACTGCTACGATTACCTCTGCCGTAGATTTGAAACTCTATGTGGCAGGCGTGATAGAAAACTTCTCAATCCCTAAAGAGAAACTATTGCTTTCCGCCAAGATCAATGAAAAGTTAGTGGATGAAGAAGGTGAAAAATTGGACGCTGTTACCGAGATGACAAACCGTGTCGTTTCTTTGGGTCCTGTAGGTGGGCTTGCTATCTATGCTTTGGGTGATGATTACTATCATACGAAGATGAATTATGAGACTAGCCGGTTAGCCATCCAAATAATGAACCCATCCAAATAAGGGGCATAACTAAGAGATTATTTATTGTGAAACCTGTAAAACACTATAATGATATGAAAAATAACCCATTTAAATACTTCGTCTTTCTGATGCTGTCACTGCTGATGGTAGCAACGACGGGGTGTACTGAAGATGATATTTCCATGCCTGCCGGGCAGTTGCCGGACGAAACGCCGATGAACGGGGTAGGAGGGCAGTTGTACAGTGGAAAAACTTTTTCTAATAAGATTACTGTCAGTATGTACGAAGGTGATGGAGCTGTAACCGAAGAGATATGTTATGCACTGACCAAGCCTGCTACAACAGCTGTTACGGTAAAAGCCACTCCGTCTCCGGAGCTTGTGGCTCAATATAACAGTGACAACGAAACTGATATGAAAGAATTTCCTGCTGCTAACGTAACTTTGGGAAATGGCGGTTCGCTTACTGTGGTTGCTGGAAAGAAAGAATCCGGAACTATCAGTATAACTCTTTCTCCTGATGGATTGGAGCCTGCAACACTTTATTTGTTAGCGATTGCTTTGACACAAAATCCGGTAGGAGTAGATGCACAAGAGAATAAACAAGTAATTTATTACAGAGTGATTTTCAGGGAGAGGACTACTATGTGTGAGCCTGATGGAGAGGGGCAAACACAAGAAATCCCGCCACTAATGTCTGGTGTAACTACAGTGTTTTATGTGAATACAGAAACGTATAGTCCTTTAATAGCTGGCGTATTGGCAATTAGAGATGAGGGAGTACCCCCTTTTCCTCCCTATAGTCGCTTGGGCCATATAGTAAATCTGAAAAGAGCAACGATAGGTTACGATGCTGTTAGCCAGCGTGCTTTGCTTGCGCCAGGAAATGACCTGTCTTACGTATTGGAGCATAGAGATAAATACATTCGGCACCTTCAGGAAATTGGCAGCAAAGTTTGTATTTGTATTGAGAATGGTGGTAAAGGTGTCGGCTTCTGTAATATGAATGATGTGCAGATAGCAGATTTTGTCTATCAAGTGAAAAGTATAATAGAACGTTACTATTTGGACGGCGTAAATTTATGGGATGATGATAGTAAATATGGTAAGGCAGGGATGCCTGCAATGAATACTACTTCATACCCCAAACTGATAAAAGCTCTTCGCGAGGCTTTACCGGACAAGTTGTTAACGTTGGTTGATAAAGGAGAGGCTACGGAATATTTCTACGATGTAAACAAATGTGGGGGAATCGAAGCTGGTAGATATCTTGATTATGCATGGCATGGTTACTTTTCGCCAACAGAAGTGGTAGAAGCCATTACCCCTAATCCGGAGGGTACCCAAGTTTATAGCAAATATTCGCGTAAACCTATTGCCGGACTGGATCCTGCTTGTTATGGAAGTGTAAATATACCTTGTTATTCTGACAATAATCCCACTATAAGACCGCTTGCTGCAGAGAATATAGCAAAATGGAAGGCTGCAGGATATAAAAAGAGCAACATCATTGTTTATGGAGGTGACCTTATCGGTACTGAATATGGGGGCTATGAACAAGCTGTTAAGGTTATGTTGGCTGAGTATAGTTTTCAGTCATTTATGGATGAGGGTGATAGCTGGGATTTTGTAAATAATGAGCTTCTATGGGGAGATGCTCTTTATGGGGCAAATTTTCTGGACTATCAATTAAAGCTTGGTCCTGATAAGAATCCATATAGAAAAGACTGGTAAATCTTCCTTTGAATATTATCAATAAATACTTTTCCATAGATAAAGGAAAAATTCGTTCTTTGACATATTGAAATTACCGTTGATAGTTGTCATTTGCAGTGGATTCTTTTCGTAAAAATGTAACCGCAATCTAAACTTATTGATTACTTTTGACCCCGATATATAATATGAATAGTTCGAGGCTATTTATAACAGACATACAAGATGGATCAATTGCAGATAATTCAAAATAGAATATATGAGTTTAGAGGTCAGAAAGTGATGCTTGACCGTGATTTGGCAGACGAGTTCAGACAAAAGTGCTTAATCAGGCTGTCAAACGAAATATAGAACGTTTTCCTTCTGACGTTATGTTTCAGATTTCGGGTGAAGAAACCCAAGATTGGAGGTCACAATTTGTGACCTCCAATGCTATAAAAATGGAGTAAGACGTAATCCGTATGTATTCACAGAGTTGGGTGTAGCCATGCTTAGCAGTGTATTGTATAGTAAAAGCTTTAATGGTGTATCAGACGGTAATTTCGATATGTAAATTTGCCGTCTTTTTTGTGTTCGGACGGCTATATAAATAGGGCACATAAGTGATTTATGTTTTTGATTAAACTTAATATACGAACTGGTATGAAAACAAAAAAAATACTTCGAGGTATGCTTACTATCATTTCACCGGCTATCATAACTACGGCCCTGTTGTTATGTGCCATCGGCTGTGATAATAAAGACTATAGCAATGCCTCCCCTTTCGATAATGTCGTCTATTTGGATGCAGCCAAGCTAAAGGACGTGTCCAACTTTACTTTTAACCGTACCATAGAGACGGGACAAAAGGAAATTTCCGCTTTGTTGGCACGTCCTGCAGGCGAGGATATCAATGTCGGTATTAAAGTAGACGCCTCGCTGGTGAATACTTATAACGCCCGCCTTGGTGCTAACTATACCATGCTTGATGCCAAGCATTACAAACTGTCGGCAGGTCAGACTGTTATCCCGCAAGGTGAAGTCAGCTCCAAACCTGTCACTATCGACTTCTCCGGTCTTACTGACCTTGAAATTGATGCAGGCTATTTGCTCCCCATCACTATCGACCAGGTGTCGGGTGGTATGGGTACACTAGGCGGTTCAAAGACTATTTGTTATGTGGTACGTCGTTCCAGTGCCATCACTACGGCTGTCAGTTTGAAAAATAATTTCTTTGAAGTGCCGGGCTTTGATAAAGGAAGTTCCACGGCTGATGTGGTAAACAACATGAAGCAGCTTACCTACGAGGCCATTATACGTGTGAATAACTTTAAGAATGGTGTAACTGCAAGAGAAATATCTACGATTATGGGTATCGAGCAATATTGCCTGTTCCGCTTGGGTGATGCAGGTTTTCCGGCGCAACAGTTGCAATTCTCGTGCAATGAGATTAAATTTCCGAACGCTGATAACAGCAAGCTTTTGCAAGAAGGCGAATGGTATCATGTAGCGGTGACGTTTGATACAGAAAAGAAAGTGGCGGTTATCTACGTAGACGGTCGTGAACAGAGCCGTATTGAGGATTATGGTAAAGGAGAACCTATTAATCTGGGTATGCAGAACCGTGGTAAGGATTTCATGTTCAAAATCGGCCATTCCTATGGCGAACCTACCGATTTCTCCCGCCAACTTGATGGTGAAATCTGTGAAGTACGTGTTTGGAACGTGATGCGAACCCAGCAGGAGATTTTCGATAATATGTATAACGTAGATCCTGCTACTACCGGACTTTGTGCTTACTGGAAGTTTAACGAAGGGCATGGCGACATTGCCGAGGATTACACCGGACATGGAAATGATGCTCATGTACATATATCGCCTGCTGTATGGCCGCAAGGCATTGAGGTGACGCAGAAGAACAAAGAATAGTTTTGGAATAAGAGAATAAAATGATAAAATGCTCCGTCAAGCAGAAATGTGAATTGCATTTCTATGACTTGACGGGGCATTTCTTTTCGGGCCTTAATAAATAAGCCCTGATGTATTAGAGATAAACTTCCTTTATCCTGTTAGTGAACTTCTTTTGCCTTAATAGCAAACTTCCTTTTCATTAGTCATAAACTATAATTGCAAGTTTTGTTTTTATAAACGCAACTTGCAATTATAAAAACAAAGCTTGCAATTTTATAAACGTAACTTGCGTTTATAGATTATCCTTAGTCAAGCATAACTTTGCTATTGGAGAAGCGGAAGTTTGCTATTAAGGCAGTGGAAGTTTGCTATTAATAGCTTGGCCGTTAGGTGTTAACACTTGAGACATCAGCTGAAGTTAGAGATTGCTTGGTATTAGATAGGGAATGAACTAAAATACATGGGTTCTTGTTTCCAAAATAGGAACGTTTTTTGTATCTTTGCTATGTAAACACAAAGTCATGGAAGAGAAAGCAAGGTTTAATGTAAAATATATGGAGGAAATGAAACTTTATACTCATGAAGAAATGCTGGATAGAGTGATAGGTACAAAAGGTACTCCAGCACGCGAAAAATATGAGACTGATATTAATAACTTTCTTATAGGTGAGGCTATTAAACGGGCGAGAGAGGCCAAGAATCTTACCCAAGAACAATTAGGTGAGCTTATGGGGGTTAAAAGGGCACAAATCTCGAAAATAGAAAGTGGGAAAAGTATATCCTTTTCTACTATTGTAAGAGCATTCAAGGCAATGGGCGTGAAAACGGCAAGCTTGGAACTTGGTTCTTTGGGCAAAGTGGCTCTTTGGTAAATACTATTTTTGTCTTACCTAATAAACAGTAACCTATGTCTGTTGATGTTATAAAGCAGGAACTATTGTCGAAATTGAAGCAGGAACATTGCTTCTGGTCGTACAATGAAGATTCAATCAAAGATATTCCGGATGATATGCTGATTGAAAAAACGTTGTTGCATCTTGATTTAGAGGAAATTAATCAGCTTTTTTTGGTTTATCCTTTCAAGAAAATCAAGCAGGTATGGCTGGATTATCTCATTCCACAAGAGGAATATCTCTATACGTTGAACCGTTTTTTTGCATGGTACTATTTTAAAGCAAAGAAACCGGACGCTTATATAAAATCTATGGCTACTCGTCGCCTAAACAAAATACTTCTATGAAAGGATTAGCTCCACACACACTGCAGATTTTTGAAGCGGTTTCCCAATTGGATTGCATAAAACCTTATCTTCTGGTCGGTGGAACTGCCTTGTCTTTACAAATCGGAACTCGTCAGAGTGAGGATTTGGATTTTATGAAGTGGCGCACTTCCAAGATAGAGAAGATGGAGGTAGCTTGGTATCAGATAGAGAAAGAACTAGCTACGATTGGAGAGATTCAGCATAAAGATATTCTGGATATAGATCATGTGGAATATCTTGTGTCAGGAGTGAAATTTTCGTTTTATGCTTGCCCTAAATATTCTCCGGTAAGTGAGCCGGTAAGCTACCTGAATAATCTGAAACTGGCTGATGTGAAATCTATCGGAGCAATGAAGATGGAAGTGTTGTTGCGTAGAAGCAACTTTCGTGATTACTACGATATTTACTCCATTTTAAAATCCGGTGTGCCTGTCAATGATTTAATATCTTTGGCTTTAAGCTACTCCGGACACAGGCTGAAGTCTAAGAACCTTTTGGCAATGCTTACTAATAGCAACCGCTTTACGAGGGATTCCCATTTTGAGCAGCTTGAACCTGTTTATGATGTGACTGCACAAGAAATAGAGGGCTATATAAAGAATTGTTTGCTCTAATTTGTTTGCACGAATCTACCAATGAACTTTTTTGCACAAATAGATTCATGTAGGTCGTCTTTTGCAGATATCTTTAATGATGGTGATGATGCTCTCCTAAAACCCGGTGAGGCAATGTACCGTGTCCCAATAGCTCGATAGGG
>USSR01000116.1 GCA_900557355.1 uncultured Bacteroides sp. | reverse complement strand
CATCCAATTAAATGCAATGCCGTTTGCAGAAGCTAATATAGATACAACGAAGTTTGAAATTGAATCATGGGTCTATGCTAACACTTTGAATGGGTATAGATACAATTATGATTCTGCTAATGGAGGCGATACAGGTGATAGGGTTGATCAATGTTTATATTGGATAGATGATCCCGACTGCATTTCATATCCAAGTGTTTTACTATTAAAAAATGATGATTTTGTTCGTTCTAAACCTTTTTATATGACTTATGGGCGACATCATATTTAATAGATGAGGGACGAGGATACGGTTTTAATAAATGTACAATAACTGTTACATCGCAATGTACAGGGCTTGGCACTGTCTTCTTTAATGAAACAATAAATAGAGATGAACCCGGTGGTTCTCATACTAATGCTGATTTCTATGCTGAATTTGATGTTGATTATCCTTATATGCTAGAGCACGAGTATGCATTAGATATTGAACTATTTTTTGAGGAATAAAGCAATATATTTGAAATTTATAAATTATCAAACAATGAGAAACGCAACATTTTTACGAAAAATGCTTTGGCTGTTATGCCTTCCATTACTCTTTATAGCTTGTAAAGACAATATGGACGAGCACTACGAAGTGCCCGACTGGGTGGCAGACAACGCATGGGAAGTATTAAGTTCTAGTGAACACGGAAACTATTCCATCTTCCTACAAGGAGTGGAGATTGCCGGTTTCAAGCAAATGCTTGAAGGTAAAGCAATCTTAACTATTATGGCACCAGACGATAGCGCTTTCCAAGCCTATCTAAGCGAAAAAGGTTATGCCACTATTAACGACATGCCTGTCGATGAGGTAAAAAAAGTAATAGGTTACCACGTACTTTATTATTCTTATAATAAGGAAAAACTGGTTAACTTCCGTCCGACGGGAAACACAGAAACAGAAGAAGAGCAGAATGTAGCTGCAGGTCTGTATTACAAACACCGAACAAGAAGCAGCGACGCACCAACAATTGAGACAACTGCTACAGGTTCTTCTGTTATGGTATACCACTTGGAACGCTATTTGCCGGTATTCTCTTATCGTTATTTCCAGACGAAAGGTATTGATGCGAAGAGTAACTACGAAGCTTTTTATCCCAACTCTACTTGGACAGGAGACAATGGCTTCAATGTATCTAATGCATCAGTAAAAGAATACGGAATAATTGCTAATAATGGCTATATTCATACGGTTGACCGGGTGATTGAACCATTGGAAACAATTTATACCGAATTGAAGAAACAAGATGAATATTCTATCTTTTTCAATTTATATGATTCTTTCGGTGAATATATTGCCGATAATACATTAAGTAACTCTTATGCTGCGGCATACGGAGTAGATACACTTTATCAATATCAGCACAACAGTCTGCCGAATATTGCTTGCGAATGGCCTACAAGCAGCTATCTAAATTTCACGTTATTGACTGCTACCGCTTACAGCATCTTTGCACCGTCAAACACTGCCATTAATCATTTCTTCGACAATTTTTGGAAAGTCGGAGGTTATTCTTCATTGGGAGAGGTTGATCCATTGGCTCTTAACTATTTTCTATACCAGTTTATCTATGGTGGCTCATTGGTATTCCCTGAAGAAATAGGAACAGGAAAACTGGAATCCTTGCTCGGTTCGCCAATCAATATTAATCCGGCAATGTTGAACGAAAAAATCATGTGTGTGAACGGTGCACTCTATGGAATGAACGAGATTCAGGAACCGAGTGCATTCGCGTCTGTAGTAGGACCTTTGTTCCAATATCGGGATGCGCGTTCTTTCCTTTATGCATTGGGAGGTTCTTCCCTGATATCCTCTTACACATCTAATTTAGTGAAATATATTATGCTTGTTCCCACTGCGGACCAATTTGATGCTTCAGGTATCAGAACCGTTTATAGTACTCAAGGATTGGAAGAAATGGGAGATGATGGTTGGTCAGAAATCAGTAGTTCTGCCAAACAGAATATTATGTATTTACACTCTGCTAGCATTCCTAGTGGTCAGGAAAGTGAATTGCCGGAGAATGGAATGAAAGTAATCCCTACACAGTCCAGTTGGAACTTCTGGTTTGTTAAGGACGGAGAAATTACTTGTAATGCTATTTTCAATCAGCAATTGAATCCTCAATTCAATGGAGAGGTCTTCTTCCCATTTACGAAACTGAAAGACGGCTCTAATGGCAGTGCCTACAGCTTTGATTGTAATCAGCTATTTATGGCAGAAAGTGGTGACTTGAACTACAACCTTGCTATTTGTGCGGACAGGAATTATCCGTATTATTGCTTTACCCAATTACTGCGTCAAACAGATATTATATCTAATCAAGTACTGATGAATATTTTCTTAAAAGGACGGTTTGTCGCATTTATCCCTACCAATGAAGCTATCAGACAAGCGTTATTGGATAATAGGATTCCGGGAGCAACCAACGCTTCATTTGATGCTAATGGTGAGTTGACCGGTGACTTTGATAAAGCAAAATTAGCAAACTATCTGAACTCATACTTCATGACTGCCAAACAAAATGTGATAGCTTCTTATCCTTATATTGGATCTGATTTCAAGAGCGGGCGTTATTGGAGTGAACGTACGGCAGAAACAGAAGGAGCGACTGTGCCACAACTGATTTATACAGATAATGGGACTTCACTGAGTATCCAGTTGGAAGGATACAAAGAATGTCATGTGATTCCGGACTACAACTATTTCCCGTTTGCATACGAAGAAGGTTGTTTCCACCTGATTGATGACGTCTTTTGATTAACAGAAAAATAGAGATTATGAAATTATTAAAATACATACTGATTGCTATCGTATTCGCGGCAACTGCCGGCGAAGCTTTTGGGCAAGTTAAAGTCCTGTCCGGTAAAGTGACCGAGATGTTCGGTGCGACAGCAGAACCTATGGTGGGAGTGAACGTTAACATCCTTAATTCCCAAAACCGTTCATTAGGCGGTACTATCACAAATATGGACGGTATCTACAACTTGAAAGTACCAAATGAAAATAATCTGACCATCGTGTTTTCTTATATTGGAATGAAAACTCAACGAATCAAGTACAACGGTCAGACTAAATTGAATATTACCATGAAGGACGATACACAGTCAATCAATGAGGTGGTAATCTCGGGAAAACGAATTGAACGAAACGATATGGGTATCAGTTCCAGAGAGCAATCTTCTGCCACGCAGAAAGTTAACATGGAAGATTTGGTAGCAATTGCTCCGGTCACTTCTATCGAAGATGCCCTGCAGGGACAGTTGGGTGGTGTCGACATTGTATTAGGCGGTGGTGACCCCGGTGCACGTGCTTCTATCCAGATTCGTGGTGGAAGTACACTGAACGCCAATTCCGAGCCGTTGATCGTGGTCGATGGTGTTCCTTATCCGGCTGAAATTGATGATAATACAGATTTCTCGACCATCAATAATGATGATTTGGGCGCCTTGCTGAATATTTCACCGCAAGATATTGAATCTATTGAGGTTTTAAAAGATGCGGCGGCTACCGCTGTTTGGGGTACCAAAGGTGCTAATGGTGTGTTGGTCATCAAAACAAAACAGGGAGTGCAGGGAAAAACGCGTTTCAGCTTCTCTTCCAAGTTCTCCGCTAAGTTTGAACCGGAAAGTATTCCGATGCTGGATGGTAATCAATATTCAGCCTTAATTTCCGATGCTCTGTGGAATAGTGCCAATTACATTGGTCTTGCCAATTCTACCAGTTATCTGCAGATGCTTTACAATTCTCCGGAGATCGGTTATCAGCCGGACTGGACTTATTTTGATGAATACAACCAGAACACAGATTGGCTGTCTGAAGTACGTCGAAATACGCAATCATGGGAAAATACTTTTTCTATGCATGGTGGAGGTGAAAGAGCGACTTATCGTTTCTCTTTAGGCTATCTGGACGAAGGCGGCACGACTGTTGGAACTGACTTCAGCCGTTTGAACTCCTCGTTGAACGTGCGTTACAAGTTTTCTGACAAGCTAATTTTCACAACGCAATTTTCTTTTGTTCAATCTACGAGAAACAATAACTATTACAATGTACGTACAGAGGCTTTCCGCAAAGCACCGAACAAATCTCCTTATTATATTGACGATGAAACTGGAAATTATACTTCACAGTATTTCAATCATAACGAAAATTCCACATTAGACCCGGCTTTTGACAGCAAGAAAAGTCGATACTACAATCCTATCGCTATGGCGAATGAGAGTGTCAACAAAACCATCCAGCGGGAAAGTAAGATGAACTTCAACATTGAATATAACATATTGAATGGACTAACCTACTGGGGTAATGTCAACATGAATATCCGTAATACGAAAGGACGTATGTTCTTGCCGCAAGTAGCTACCGGACTTGCTTGGACTGATAGCAATGCAAACCGCAGTACGGATACTTCTTCTGATCAATTGACCATCAATACGGAGAACAAGTTGATCTACCGCAAAAATTGGAATGATAAGCATAGCATCATTGCAACCGGCGTGTTCCGTACTGTGGAAACGACAAAATCCAGCTATGGAAGTGAAACTTCCGGTAATGCTTCTTCCGGTCTTGCCGACCCTACTATCGGAAGTGCCGTACGTAAAATTAGTTCCGGAGATTCTAAGACACGTAGCATCAATGGGGTAGCTTTAATGAACTATACTTTGCTGAACCGCTATATCGTCAATGCTTCTTTGGGCTTGGAGAGCAACTCAACTATGGGTAAATCGGAACGTTTAGGTCTGTTCCCTACTGTCGGTGTCGCTTGGCATCTGGCAGATGAGAAATTCATGGACTTCTCGAACGACTGGATGGATGAGTTTAAACTTCGCTTCAGTTTGGGACAGACGGGAAATGCTGCCTCCGGTGCTTCGCTCTATCTGGGTTCATACGCCTCCGGTGACAATTACATGGATATGAGTGCCATTACCCCGAGCACCATGCAGCTCAATCGCTTGAAATGGGAAACAACCACTGAATATAATACAGGTCTGGACGCTTCTTTCTTAAAAGGGAAACTCCGCTTTACGGTCGATGTCTATCAGAAATATATCAAAGATCTGTTGCAAAAGAAAGTTAAAATGCCAACTAGTATCGGTTATGGAAATGGTTATGAAGTCAGCTACATGAATTCTGGAAAGATGACGAATAAAGGGTGGGAATTCCGTGTTGATGCAGTCCCTTTTGAAAACAGAGACTGGCGTGTTGGATTCTACTTCAACATCGCCCACAACGAGAACAAGATTACGGAAATGCCGGATAACTATACCGAAGAAAACTATACCTTCAACAATGGTGAATATGCATACCGTAGAGAAGAAGGACGTCCGATGGGTTCTTTCTATGGTTATCGTTACAAAGGCGTTTGTCAAAATAAAGATGCCACGTATGCACGTGATGCCGATGGCAACGTGATGAAAGATATTTCCGGCAATGCGATTGTTATGCGGAATGGAACAGCTACCATAGCTCCCGGAGATGCTCTCTACGAGGATATAAATCATGATGGTGTCATCAACCAATATGATATTGTCTATTTAGGTAACTCTAATCCGAGATTCACCGGAGGTGCTGGTGTTAATGTCAGCTATAAGCAATTTAAGCTGTCTGCTATTTTTTACGGACGTTATGGACAGGATGTAGTCAACTCTACCCGTTTAAACAATGAGTCCATGCGCGGAATTGACAATCAAAGTACGGCTGTCCTTAGACGTTGGCGCAACGAAGGTGATCAGACAGATATTCCGCGTGCACTCTATGGAGAAGGATACAACACACTGGGCTCTGACCGCTTTGTGGAAGATGCTTCTTACCTGCGTTTGAAATCTTTGTCGTTCAATTATCGTTTGCCGAAGAAAATAATTCAGCGTTGGGGATTTAGTAATATTGATGTATATGTCACCGGATACAACCTCTTTACTTGGACTAAATACACCGGTCAGGATCCGGAAGTGAAGACCGAAAACACATATGCCAGAGATAGTGCTACTACACCGGCTTCTATTCAGCTTGTTGCCGGCTTTAATTTAAGTTTTTAAAAGATCTACGAACATGAAAAAGATATTTACTATATTGTTACTATCCGGAAGTTTGTTGATGAGCGGATGCAGCGATTGGCTTGATATTCTGCCCAAAGATAAGCAATCTACCGATATGTACTGGGAGTCTTCTGAAGATGTGGAAGCCATTCTCGCACAGGGATACAGTCGTTTGCGTACTTGTGTCCCCTATATCATCAACTGGGGAGAATTGAGAGGGAGTTCCGTCATTGTTCCCGGTAGAGGAACAAAAACCGGTCTGATTCAGAACTTTCAGGTGTTGCCCAGTACATCAACTGTTCAGTGGGGTACCTTCTACCAAGTGATCGGTATGGCGAATGCTGTGTTAAAATATGCACCGACCGTGATGGACAAAGATGCAAGTTATTATGAATCGAGAATGAACTCACATCTGACGGAAGCTTATTTCCTACGCGGACTGTCATACCTGTATCTGGTACGTAACTTCCGGGAGGTGCCCTTGATTACCGAACCCTACGTAGACGATGCCATGCCTAATGACGTAGCCAAGTCATCCGAAACGGAGATTTTGGAATTGATAAAAAGCGACGTACGTGCAGCGTTAGCAACTAATGCTGCCAAAGAAACATTTGATGGAACATGGGCTACCAAAGGGCGTGCCACTAAATGGGCATTGTACGCACTGATGGCGGAAACTTGCCTTTGGGCAGAAGAATACGAAGAATGTGTCACGTATGCTGATTACCTAATCAATGCTACAGCCGCTATGCGACCAGTATTTATGTCGACACCCGGACAATGGTTCAATATGTTCTATCCCGGTAACAGTAACGAATCTATCTTTGAAATACAATATGACGAAACCAATTATGCACAAGGAAGCGGAAGCCCATCCAAGGTTTTCCCTTATGGCACTGATGTTACAATAGACTCATATATGTATTCTGAGCCGATGACTCTTCGCTTAATAGAAGAATACACACAACATAGAGGAGATGAAATAAGCCGCACTTATTATGGTTCATTTGCCGGTACTGCTTATGCTAGCTATCCGGACAACGGCATTATCTGGAAATATTCAGGAATGGGAGTTGCTGACCGGGAAGCCGTACGTACCATTCAGGATGCCAATTATATTATCTATCGTATGGCAGACGTAATGTTGATGAAAGCGGAGGCACTGATTCGTATCGGCGGTTCCGCCAACTGGACAGAGGCATTGTCTATCATTAATCAAATACGCGAACGTTCAGAGCTAAACCCACGAAGTGAAGTCAGTGCGGACAATATCAACGAAGCTACTGAAGAAATGTTATTGGAGATGCTATTGGATGAACGCGACATGGAGTTTGCTGCAGAAGGCAAACGTTGGTATGACCTATTGCGCTACGGCAAGCAACAAAACTTCAAGTATAAAGCTCGCTTTAAAGCAATCATTATGGAGAATAACCTTACAGCGGAAAATAAATGGCTGAGTTCTGTTCTGGATAATGATAATGCTTGGTATTTGCCAATTCCTGCTGAAGATATATTCAACAACTCGTTATTGACACAAAATCCTTATTATGAATAATTAAATAACGATATACGATGAAAAAATTAAAAAAAATATACTGGATGCTGCTCATCGTTTTATGTGCAGCTTGTAATGATCCGTATGATGGAGACACTTTCGTGGTCTTCGACACACAGCCTGCCGCAACTTATTTATCCAGCAGATCGGAAGACTTTTCCGAATGGATTCACATCATGAAATATGCGGACTTATACAATGCGGTGAATCAGGCTACCCAACGCTTCACTCTTTTCGTCCCCAACAATACGGCCGTACAGGAGTTTTACACCCGAAGAGGGGTTTCTTCCATTGAAGAGTTGGGAACAGAATATGCGCGTAATTTGGTATCTTATCATATTATACAAGATACCATCAATCAAGCAACTTTTATTGAGAAGGAAGGTGCATTAGCTAAAAGAACCGTTTCTGACGATGTTTTGATGGTATCATTCGGAAGTGCGGAAAATGGCGGTGGTGGTATGCGGTCTGTTTATCTGAACAGTGAAGCTCATGTGCTTGAATTTGCAAATCCGGTATCCAACGGTTACGTATATGTATTGGGAAATACGCTAACTCCGCTTACTGAAAGCGTATATGCCCGGATATCCGAAAGCGGACGTCCTTATACCCTCTTAAAGTCCGCTTTAGATGCGACGGGGTGGGGAACCGAGTTGAACATTATCTATGATGAACTGAAAAATGATCAGGGACAAACTATCAAGCAGAAACGTAATTATACACTGTTGGCTGTAACGGACGATGTCTTCCATGATGCAGGTGTCAATAATCTGGCTGATTTAACACAACTGTTGGGAGCAAGTAGCGACTATACTAATCCGGAGAATGCATTGTATAAATATGTAGCCTATCATATTCTGACCGGAAGTTATGACTTGAACAACTTGCAGAGTTTCGACAGTGAAAATGCGACTTCTAAGATATGGAATACATCGTGCAAAGGAAATGTGGTAAGAATAAGTCAAGAGGAAGATCGAAAATTCTATTTGAACTATCAGGACGAAGCAAATAAAGCTGTCTTTGTGGAAGACGCTTGTAATTTGCAAGCTAAGAACGGCTATATTCATCAGGTTTCCACTTACCTGCCGATTGCGGATGTAAAACCGGAAACAGTATTGTTTGATGTATGTAATTTCTCTGCTATCAAAGACTGGATTGCAGACGGTCATGGAGAGGAGGGGATTAAATTTCAGGAATCATTTGGAACGGCAGAGAAGAAATGTGACATCTCAGAACTCAATTGTTATGAATATGAACTATGGAATCCATCAGGAGCTTTTGATAAATATTATAATATTACCTATTTTACTACTCGGACGAATAATGACTGGAAAACTGCCCGCAATTATGACTTTCTGATGTTGAACATTGGTAATACAGGTTGGATCTCAATGGAAACGCCGTCTATTATCAAGGGAAAATACAAAGTAACATTACACTTTGGTTATGCTACATCTATGGATTTTATTAGAACAAAAAGCAGCGGAAGTAACGGAGGACAAATGATTTTTAGCTTTGACGGAGAACATTCAGTTACACGTGCACCGTATACCAGTTCAACCACTACTCTTAAAAGCAATAAGTTGGGATGTTATGAAGATGTGATTTATGATGAGATAGAATTTACAGAAAACTCTACTCACACATTCAGACTGATATTGACTGATCCTGCAGCTAGTGATAAATCCGACTATCGTATATACTTAGATTATTTAGAATTTGAACCCATATTTGACGAATAAACCATGAAAGCAAGAAAATATATACTCGGCGTTGCCCTTATCGGATTGATAGGGAGCGGTTGTACTAACACATGGGATGAGCATTATGCCCAAAACGCCAGCACGGTTAATAATACGGAGATTTCCATAGTCAATGAATCCCTTACAGATTATTTGGCTCAAGAATCCTCTTTAAGCAATATGTACCAGCTGTTTAACGAAACGGGCATGGTGGACCAATTATTGGCGAAAGAACAGATGTACACCATTCTAGCAGTGGAGTCAAGCATTGCAGTAGGGGATGATCCTATATACACTGCCCAGACCTATATCTCTGATGCCTCTATCTCACCTTCCAACCTGGAAGACGGACAACGTCTTTTGATGTGGAGCGGTAAGTATCTGAATATTTCTGTTGCTTCTCCCGAAACAAGAGCGGCTACCGGTATTCGTTTCAACAATGCAACTGTAACCCGGGTAATTAAGTTGACTAATGGGTATCTGTATTTGTTAGATCAGGCTATCAATGCTCCGAGAAGCATGTATGAGATCATTGAAAATCTAGGTGAAGATTATTCTATTTTCCGTGAGATGATCTTGTCACGTAATGTTTTGACATTTGACAGAGACGCAAGTAAAGTGGTAGGAGTAGACAATACTGGCAATACCGTATATGACTCGGTATTTACCGTAAGAGCTCCTTATTTTGAAAAGGTAAAGTTTGACATCATGTCCGAAAATCTCAGTGCTACCATGTTAATACCGTCCAATGACGTAGTCAATAACGCATTAAGCGTAGCACGGAAGAATCTGGAAAGCTGGAATATGACACGTGCAGATAGTATTCTGGAAAACTGGATATTTCAATCGGCTTTCTTTAATAAGATCTATGACAAAGCCGATTTTGAAAGCAATGAGGATTTGACTTCTGTATTCAGTAAACAATGGCGCACGACTGTACAGAAAGTAGATCTTGACAACCCGATATCTATGAGTAACGGAATAGCCTACCATGTCACTGAAATGAAGATACCTACTAACGTATTGATTTATCGCCTTAAAGAACTTTTCAGAAATTACGAATATCTGAGTGCCGATGATAAAGATACGTATTTCAAGACTACCAATCTTTCATTTAACAAGATTAGTGAGACGGATGAAGCGAACTGCGCAGGATGGGCAGCATTAGGATTCCCCACTATATATTACAGAGTTCTCTATTTTAACTTGACAGATGCTGATAATCAAACATATACACTTGATTATACTCCGTTTAGAGGTGAAACAGTGGGAACCCGTTACGTAGCTACTCCTTATAAGATTCCTCCTGGAACATATACACTCACCATGGGGTTCAGACAAAAGAAAACTTTAGGAGCGATTGCCGTTTCAATTATCAAGAATGGAGAAGAAATTCCTGTAACCACTCTTTCACAATCGGTGCTTAATAATGCATCTGCTTACCACTATGATCGTGCAGGAGGTGGATATCCGGAAGGAATAGATGAAGCTGTTGCGCAGGGATTTAAAAATAAATCAAAATATGATCGTGATGGAGGTGCTGTAGGTACAGTTACTATTCCGGGCGACGAAGCCAGTGAAATTATAATACGTCTTAGTGGATCAGGTTCCAATTTATCTGAAGCAGCATTATATCATTGGTGTCTGCGACCAAACAAGGATTGTTATTAATCTTATGAAATAAAGACAACATGAAAAAGATACAAATTTTGTTTTTCACCCTGTTAGTTTGCCTATTTGCTGTCGATCTGTATGCGCAGGAACAAGGTAAAATAAGCGGAAAAGTATTATCCACCCTTAATATTCCGGTTGAGGGTGCGGTGGTGTCTGTCACCGGAAGCGAAGATGTCACTACGGACAAGAACGGAGTATTTCAAATAGAATGCAAGAGTTTGCGGAAAGCCAATATTTCAGTTTGGGCTGCCGGATATTATACAGTGCTTCAAGCAGTGGATAATCGTAAGGAGATGACGATCATTATGATTCCTGAATCGGAATACAAATATAATGAAACAACAGTATTGCCTTTCCGTATTGAAACGAACGAAGTGACTACATCTGCGGAGAATATCACTAAAAAGGATTTCGTACCTGCGGGTATGAAGATAGACCGTGCGTTGGCTGGACAGATTGCAGGTTTGCAAGTGACTCGCGGCAGCGGTATGCCAGGAGAGGGAAGTTTCATTAATCTTCGTGGAACACGTTCTTTCGTGGGTAACAATGCACCGTTGGTAGTTATCAATGGTGTTCCTTATATACCGGACGTAAATGATTCACCATTGATTAATGGATTGAGCCGTAACATCTTTCAGGCTTACAACCTCAATGATATTCAAAATATCACCGTATTGAAAGGTGCGGAAGCGGCTTTATATGGCTCTATGGGTGCTAATGGTGTCATTCTGATTGAAACGGATGGTGCCACATCGGAGAACATGAACACTGAAATCAGTTATTACGGTCAGTTTGGTATTAACTGGAACAACAAACGTATGCCCTTGCTGAATGGTATAGATTACCGCTCTTTCCTATCAGACATGGGAATGAGTTATTTCGGGAACATGGATGAGTTCTTTACCGAATTCCCTTTCATGAGTGACCCTACCAACAGCAGATATGCCAACTACTACAATAACAATACGAACTGGCAAGATAAAATCTACCGGAGCGGATTTGTGACAGAAAATCTGTTTCGAGTAGAAGGTGGTGATGCTATCGCCAAATACGACTTGTCTCTGGGCTACTCTAAAGAGGATGGAATATTGAAAAGTACTCAACAGAACCGCTATCATACACAGTTGAACGGAAACTTCTTGGTCAGCAAGAATTTTGAAGTCTATGCTACCGTCGGATTGGCATATATCAACGGTAATTATCAAGAACAAGGGATGAATGTTCGTACCAACCCTTTGCTTGCTGCTTATGCACAATCTCCACTGCTTGCTCCCTACCAGAAAGTAGATAACGGGAAATTTACTCCGATTTACTCTGAATACTATTATGGAATCAGCAAAAATATGGACTTTGCTGTAAGTAACCCATTAGCTATTGTCAATAATCTGGATGCGAACAGTCGCCAATATGACGTAAATGTTAAAGCTGGTTTCAATTATAAAATATTTCCAGGTTTTTCTCTCAGTGGTGCCTTCGGTCTTTACTACAACTATAATAAGGAGCATATTTTTGTTCCAGGCAGAACCGATTTTACTATCGTTCCTACTACAGACGCATTCGGTACTGAAGAAAATACAATCCGGGAAGGCGTAAACGAAACGACTAATTATTTTTATAACCTAAATGCGCGCTACAATAAACAATTCAGTAGCCGCCATGCTTTGAATGCTATGGCAGGAGTGCAAATTTTGACTACTTTGCAGGAATACGATGGGGCCTATGCGCGCAACACAACCAATGACTTCTATCAAGTACTGGGTTCGGCTGATGCTATAGGCCGTTATTTCGCCGGTTATCAGAATAAATGGAACTGGGCTAATATTTATGGTCACGTTGACTATACTTATAATCATGTATTGAATGCTGCATTGAATATGTCTATCGACGGTTCTTCCGCAAACGGAAGATACACCAACCATTTTCGGGTTTATCCATCAGGCGGAATCACATGGATGGCGAAGAATATGTCTTTCCTTATAGACAAGGATTGGATCACCCGTCTGGATTTGCGTGCAGAATACAGCCTGACAGGAAACAGTCGCTTCTCTTCCAATTATGGAAAATCTTATTATAGTAGTTTACCGTATATGGCTGTATCGGGTATTATTCGTACCCAAATACCGAACACACATTTGAAACCGGAGATAACCTCGCAGATGAATTTAAGTTTAGATGCCTCTTTCTTGAGAAACCGTATCAGTTTGGGAGTAGATTATTATCGTGGCAGAAGCAAAGATGTAATCATGAACATTGGAAAATCTGCTATCTACGGAACATCTGCCTACTATGCAAACGTCGGAAAAATCGATAACAACGGAGTAGAACTTTCATTGCAGGCTTCTCTCATCCGTATGCGTAACTTTGAGTGGATTGTAGGAGGTAATATTTCTTTCACGGAAAGTAAGATTAAATCATTGGGCGGAAACGATCAGGAAACAGTTCAATATAGTGATGGTTCGATGATAGTAGC